>CAJOPN010000057.1 GCA_905236285.1 uncultured Selenomonadaceae bacterium
AACCTCAGGAGTTGTAGCGAGGGTCACAATTTTCGGAGTAAACAAAGGAGAAGTAGGGGGGGGGTGGAGAAAAAAGAGAAGTCAAAGAAAAAGAGGAAGAGCGAGGTAATTGTATATTGTTTAAAATATAATTTAAAAAATTTTCATAACAAGTTTTATAAGAAAAATAAATTTTTTCATCACCAAAACAACTTCTTGACAAACCGTGATGTGCACCCCAATTAATAAAAATTATTTCATATCGATATTCTTCAAACGAAAAAAAATGTTGAAGCTCTTTAAAAAAAGCAGGATCTTCAATATGCAGAGAAGAAGCAAAAAAATCAACGGCAATTTCTTTCGGCTTAACGAGTTCTTGAAGGCGACCTCTCATATCACGAGCAACCGAATCACCAATCAAAAGCCAACGCCTTTTTTTTAAATCATCTGCGTATTCGTGCCAGCCGTTCGTCCATTCAATATATTCCCTTTCCAAAAATTTTCAACTCCAATCATAAATTCATTTCGTTTCTTGCTTTCGTTTCAGCCAATAATTTTTTAAAATCGACGACAGGCAACGGTTTTGAAAAATAATAACCTTGAATTTTGTCTGCGCCCAGATTCGCCAAATAATCAAGCTGCTTTTTGGTCTCTACTCCTTCAACTATAACGTCCATTCCCAAATCACGAGCCAAATTCATAATAAATTTTAAAATCATATAAGCGCGTTCAGATTCTTCAAGTTCACGGACAAAAGCCATATCGACTTTTAAAACATCAACAGGCAAATTTTTTAGCATGTTCAATGATGAATAGCCGCTGCCGAAATCGTCCATCAAAACCGGAAATCCTTCCTCACGAAATACGCGAATTATCGACATAAGCTGATGAGAATTGTCCATGTACGCACTTTCGGTTATTTCAAGTTTCAGCATCCACGGTTCAAGATCGTATTTTTCCAAAAGTCCGAGCAAAAATTCAAGTAAATCCAAATTATAAAAATTCAAACGCGAAACATTGACGGAAACAGGTATAACTTCGCCTGTTTCTGCACGCTGTTTTTTTATGAATTTGCAGACCGATTCCCAAACGAAACGATCGACTTTGACGATAAAGCCGTTGCGTTCAAAGACAGGAATAAATTTACCAGGCGAAATCATTCCGTTGACAGGATGAAACCATCTGACCAAAGCTTCAGCACTTACGATTGAATCATTTTTGATGTTGTAAATCGGCTGAAGAAAAATTGCAAATTGTTCATCTTGTAAAGCAGTCTCCATATCACGAACAATCATTTGATCCTGCAACATCAATTCACGCATTCCGGCATCGTAATATGAATAGCGATTCATGTAATTGCCTTTGATTTTTCTCAATGCCATATTTGCACGATCGCACATTTGATCGACAGGCAGAGCAGGATTATTAACAGGATAAATTCCTGCATAAAATAAAATATTATGACCAATACCAAGAGATTGCATTGTGCTGTCAAGACCGATAATCAATTTTTCAATTTCTAAATTATCCTGAGGAACACACAATACAAAATGATCAGCTTCCATTCGACTGCACAAACCCATTTTTGGATTTATGGTTGTTGAAAAATAATTTGCAGCAGCTCTCAAAATAATATTTCCAGTCTCAATGTGAAATAAATCATTAATAGCTTTGAAACAACTTATATCGAGATAAATTATGTAATATTTAACGTCAACATTTGTCTGCATTAAAGCGGCGGCACGTTTATAAAAAGTTTCACGATTGATTAGACCTGTCAAAGAATCAATTTCGATGTATCTGTGCATTTCAGTAATTTTTTCTCTTTTCATAAGCATCATATTTCTAGAATTTTCATAATGAACCATAACTTTATGAACACGATATTCAACGACAGTTTTGTTAAAAGGTTTTGTAATAAGTTCAAAAGCACCTGATTCAATAGCGATGGCACTACCGTCAAAATCATCGAAATTAATCATGGCGATTAGAGGAATACTAGCAATTTTAACATTTTCTTTGAGTTGCGATATAAATTTTAAATCAGCAAGAACGACTGACAAAGAATTTTTGGAAATAATTTTGAAGGCCTCCTCAATATTCAATGCCTCAAAAACTTTGTAATCGTTTTGGAAGAAATTTTTAATTGAGTTGCGACTGTCTTCATTCTCGTCAACAACCAGCATATTCAATGAATTATTTATAATCAACAATATCGCCCTCTTTATCGCAATTGATTGTTACGTTCAAAATATTTATAAAGTTAATTCAATGTTTAGAAATAATTTCCTGCTTGAAAGGACAAAGAAAAATTTTAATTGAAAGAGAGAAATCTTTTTGATATAATGAGTTCGAGGTGAGATAAATGTTAAAAGTATATTCAATTACAACTTGTCCTTGGTGCGACAAAGCGAAAAAATATCTCAAGAGCAAGAACGTTGATTACGAAGAGCGCAACATCGAGGAGAATGAAGAATACGCGAAAGAATGTCTTTCAATCTCAGGCGATACAATGGTGCCGGTTATCACAAATGACGGCGTTAATTATGTCGTCGGATTCGATAAAGCAAAAATTGATCAAATGATTGGAGCTTGACCTCAAAAAAATTTTTCTGTTGATGAAATTTTGTCGGCAGAAAATTTTTTTATGCATGAAAATTTTTTTTGTGTCGAAAATTTTTAAGCAGAATAATTTAACTTTGTATGCAGGAATTTTTTTTTCAATGACTAATTAATAAGTATCAGCGTGATTTATGTCACAAATGAAACTCGCGTATGTCGTTTAAAATTAGGAGGGATATGAATTGAGAGAGCTTGACGCAAAAATTATTACCGAAAATGTCGCGGAAATGTGTAAAGAAGCGGCGTATTATTTGCCTGAAGATGTTTATAAGGCACTCAAGCGCGGTCGTGAAACCGAACAATCGCCGGTCGGTCAAATTGTTTTGGATCAAATTATTAAAAACGCTGAGATTGCCAAAGCGGAAGATCGTCCTTACTGCCAAGATACGGGAATGACGATTGTTTTTGTTGAGATTGGGCAAGATCTTCATATCGTCGGCGGATATTTGGAAGATGCAATAAATGAAGGAATTGCCAAAGGATATACCGAAGGATATTTGAGAAAATCGGTTGTCGCAGAACCGCTCTTCAATCGCAAAAATACTCAAAACAATACACCGGGTGTTATTTACACTCAAATAGTACCGGGTGACAAACTCAGCATTACGGTTGCGCCTAAGGGATTCGGTTCAGAAAATAAATCGGGAATTAAAATGTTGGTTCCTGCCGACGGAGTTAAAGGTGTAAAAAAAGCCGTCATGGAAATAATTCTTCATGCAAGTATGAATCCGTGTCCGCCAATGGTCGTGGGAATCGGAATCGGTGGAACAATGGATCGTGCAGCATTGCTTTCCAAAAAAGCACTTACTCGTTCAATCGATCAAAGAAATCCGATGCCTGAGTATGCAAAACTTGAAGAGGAACTTTTGGAAATGATAAATCAAACGGGAATAGGTCCTCAACTCGGCGGAACAACTTCGGCACTCGCAGTCAATATTGAATGGTGTCATACTCATATTGCAGGATTGCCTGTTGCAGTTACAATTTGCTGTCACGCAATGAGACATTCTCATCGTGTACTTTAAGGAGGATTTTATTATGAGTTTACACGGATTGACTAAAGGAACAGAACTTTGAGGCAATGATAAAAAATGTCATGCAGGCTGAGGCAAACGGTACAATGATGTATTATGCTTTGGCAC
>CAJOPN010000058.1 GCA_905236285.1 uncultured Selenomonadaceae bacterium
AATGATTGCATATTCAACCATGCCTTGACCTTTTTCGTTGAGTTTTGAGATTTTGTCTCTGATTGACTTGGTAAATTGATAAATTGATTGTAACATTGTAACACTTCCTTTAATAAATAAAATACCTCAACAATTCTGCCGAAAGACAAAATTGATTAAGTATCAATATCAACAATTTTTTGAATGATTATAAAACCTATGATTTCCATAACGATTGAAACAACCAATGCCATTTGACCTGTGGGATCTTCAAAAAGCAACATAAAATTATCGTGATTTGCGAAATACATAAAAACTCCGACTGCAAACGGCAGAAGTAGCAGCACCAAAGCCGAAAATCTCCCTTGTGCAGTCAATGCCAGAATTTCGCGTTTCATTCTGATTCTTTCGTTAATTGTGTCGCTGATTGAGTCAAGAATTTGTGCAAGATTTCCGCCGACTTCACGCTGAATGAGTACGGCAGTTACAACCAATTCAAAATCTGAACTGTCAACGCGATTGTTCATCTGCTCCAATGAATTTTCAAGAGATATTCCCTTTGAAATATCATTCGTCACATGTTCAAATTCTTCGCTGACAGGTGCCTCCATTTCTTTGGCAACCACACTCATGGCTTGCTGAAAACTGTAACCGGCTCTCAAAGCATTTGCAACGGTTGTAAGACAATCGCCGAGTTGTTCCGTGAAAGCATTGCGGCGACGTTGTATCATTATTAATATAAACGTCCATAACACCACAGGTACAAACATACCGACAATTAACGCGAAGAATATATTTAATGTGAGCATGTAAACTGCAATTCCGGCAATAATAACACCAATCAACGCAATTATGATAAACTCCGCACCGAATATTGGAAGTCCCGCCTGTTTCAATTTGAGATCGAAAAATTGAGCAAAATTCCAATTCATTATAGGTTTCGCCGTTCGCTTGACAAATCTGTAAAATTTTCGGAGTAAATCTTCTGTTTCAATTTCCTTTTTTATCTCTTCAATATTATGTCGTCGTAATCTGTGAAATATATCTTTACTTCTGCTGTTTCTATTGTAAATGATAAGAAAAAGCGTCAAAAAGAATGTAAGAATTGCAACTGTTACGGACGCAAGAACAATCAAACATTTTCACCACTTTTCACTTATCATTTCATCGGCTATTTCGCTGATATTTTTTATAAGCAGAGATTCCATAGGCAAATCTCTTGAAAGTCTTCCGCTGTTTGCAATGGAAATCATTCTGTATTCATTCGGCATTATATTTCTGACAGAGTAGCCGAGTTTTAATTCAATTTTTCGTTTTTCTTCATCGGTGCAAGGATTGACACGCGATAAAATTGGATAAACTTTCTTTTGACTGTTGGCGGAATTTGAATCAAAAATTTCTAATGCACGCCTTAAATGTTGAATTTCAAATCCGTTGTTGATCATCGCCATCATAACCACAGTATCGGCAAGCCTGCTCAAGCCGATCGACAATGGATTAAAACCTGCAGGCAAATCCATAATCACATAACGAAAAACATTGCTAGACAATCTTACAAAATCAACCATACTTTGAATATCAACCAATTCTGCATATTCCGGTTTTTCGGGACTGCTCAACATATAAAGATTTTTTTTGATGTTGTAAAAATAAGGCTCGACATTCAGCGGAGTAAGCAATCTTACATCTCGTGCCGCATCGATAACTGTTTGTTCAGGTTCTACATCGAAAAATATCGGAATATCTCCAAATTGTAAATCTGCATCAATGAGTGCTACTCTTTCACCGCTTTTTGCTGCCAATGCCAAAGCAAGAATTGAAGCCATAGTTGTACGACCTGCGCGGCCTTTGGGACTGAAAAACGATACAACTCTTGCCAAGCCTTTTTTGCCGCGTAATTTGTAAATTCTGAGAGCCTCAAGAACATCTCCGGCAGTAAAAGGTTTCGTAATACAGCCGAGTGCTCTTACTCTCTGCATTTCTTTTGAAATGTCGGGAACCCATTGAGACACAAAGCCTAAAATATTGGAATTTGGAAAAATATCCACAAAAGCAGGAATCATATTTAACGATTCTTTATTATCAACATTTATCAGAAAAAGATCAGGCTGAAACATTTCGCTTTGACTGATTGCGGCATTTACATCTTTATAAGATGCGACAAAATTAAAATTGGAAGATTTTTTCAAATTAGAAATTATATTATCTGATGATTCTTGATCGTTTTCGATAACAACGACTTTATAAACCAATTAATATTTACACCTGCCTTAAAAAACTTATGAAAAGAAGTTGCTGAAGTAGGAAAAAAGTCCGCCTTGTGACGAATTTACTTCAGGAATGTCTATGTTTTTTTCTTGTCTGTTGGTATATTTTCCGACAAGCTGAAGAAATCCGGCTGTCAAACGGGAATCAGGTGCGGCAAACATTAACGGTCGACCTTCATTGATAGACTTGCTGACGGACGGAAAATCATTTGGCAGTCTGTGATAAAACGGTTCTCCCAGAAGTCTTTCAACATCTCTGCCGTCAATAAGTTTTTGAGAATCGGCTCTGTTTTCAATCAATCGAATTTTACTTTCTTCATAATCGAAACGAATCAGAGTATCATAACCGATTTTAAAATTTTTGAGTGCCGGCAGAAAATCTATAACGCCTATGAAATTAATAATCGTGCTGATGTCAAGCATTGCAAGATTTAAGGAACTGAATACGGAATTTAAATCAAGCACTATAAAATCAAAATAATTGAGTTGTTTAATAATTGCTTCAACGGCAAAAACATCAATTTGATAAGCGTCATATACATACTTTGGAGCCGGCAATATGGAAAAATTTAGAGAATCATATTTATAATTAACCAAAAAATCCGTAACGTTGAATTTATCGGGATCATCTTGCATTGTTCTTTGAGCTCCGGCTATGGTATATTTTGAATTAAGTTTCAAATAATTCATTACATCGCCGAATTGCAAATCAAGATCGACAAGACAAACTCTGTATCCTTCTTTTGCCAATCCTGCCGATAAATTAATTGCCGTAACAGTTTTTCCTATTCCCGGAGTTGTGCTGAATACACTTATAATTATACTGCTTCTTTCGTTTGACATATTAATCAAAACACCTCTTCCATTAAGTCAGCAATCGAAAATATGTCGTGTTTTAAATATTTTTATGATTATAATTTTCATTTTGCATTTTGTGATACCTTGTCGCCCTGAATGATTTCTATCCTTGAAGTTGAAACGTTATTTTTAACATTTGCTGCTGTATTTGAATTTACAGGTAAATTTGTAACGGGAAAAGGAACATTTGAATTTACTGCAGGATTAAAATTTTGTATTGAACTTGCTGCTTGAGGCGGCGGCGTTTCAACTGAATTTTGAACGGCACTTGATGCTGTTGCAATGTATTCAAATTCATCGACATACATATCTGTCGGCTTAAACGGTCTGAGCATTAAATATATTTCACCGAGTTTTGTGGCAGAAATTAATTGCATTGCTTCATCAGGTTTTAAAGCCAATGTTGCAATGGAAGGATTATCAATCGCCGTTGTATTTGAATTTTCGCCGTCTCCTTTTGAATCGGACATATTCTGGTTTATGCTCAAGAGCAAAATATTTTGAAGTAATACATTGGTGATAACGGTTTTATTATTTTTTTCAACCAACAACAAATCAACATAATCTCCCGGTTTTGCAAATCCGTCAACACCTGTAACGCTGTTTACATCTATAGAAACGGCTCGACAATTTGGAGGTATTGAACCGACAAATCCGGCTTGATCCATATTTTTATAAATTTTATGATCTGTAAGAATATCGCCTGCAAAAATAGCAACTTTAGCTGATGTATTTAAAATTTCCGAAACATTTGTTACAGCACCTTCCGGAATCATATCAATCGGTACTTCTTTTAACTTCACCATATTTTCTTTTATCATTGTTCTCGGTGAAATATCCGATACTGCCGTAACAACGTTTGTCATTTCCGAAACAGAGTTATTGACTGTAATTTCTTCTTCTGCTTTTTTGGAATCTGTCAAGAAAGTTAGAGCAAAAAAAATAACGGCAAACATTGCAACTGCAACACCGCCTGACAAAATTAATATTTGACGCGGCGGCATATCATTTAAAAAATTTAATAACTTGGACATAAACGCCTCAATTTATGTGTAAACTTATAATATCATTTACCGACAGTATAGCACCTTATCATAATTTGTCAAATTTTAAATTTTACCGGCGAGAATTAGGGGGGGGTATTTTTATCCATGAAAGACAGTACATCAACATTTATTCATGTATGTTTATTTTTTAAATTGAAAATGAAATGTTTTGTTTAAAAAAATTTAATATAATTTTAATCTTTTATTTAATTTGCAATCGTGAATAAATTATTTTGAGAAGATGTATTGACTTCATAATCGTCAAATGCTTTTATTCCCAAACTGTCGAATGTCCCATATTTCAAATTTCCTGTATATGGTTTTGTTTGTACATTGCCGTTTTTATCCACATATACATTATTGACTTTGAAATATTCTTTTGTCTTGCTTGTGTCGCTGTAATATTTTTCATTTGCCGAATCATAATAGACATCGTTATCGGTTTTGAGGCTGAGATATTCTTTCGCCACGATAAAACCTCTGAAACTGCCGTCGCCTGTAATTATTACGGGACTGTTCGGCATAAACAAAATACCTTTGAAATTTTCTTTAAGATTTAAAATTACCGGCTGCGAATCTCTTATATTTGAATGTGCGGGACGTTCCGATTCGCTTAAATAGGGATTGTCAGCATTGCTTTCGGGACCATCATAAAATATAATCAGCGGTCTGTATTGATCCGCATCATTTGATTTATTCATATTCAAAAATATTTGTCTGACAGAATTTAATTGACATAACTGACTGTTGACAGGTCCAACCTTTGACCACATTGGCTCGCTTTCAATACGTGCAAACAAAAAATCGGTATTTTCTTCATTCGGACGAGTTTTATAAGGTTCATCGAAATTAATATAAGTATGCACTCTGTAATTTAACAATTCTGCATTTAAATTTGTGTTGCCGTTGGAAATGGCTTTCAAAGTTTTTGCCTCTTCAGGTTTTTGCATTCCTATATCCCAATCGCTTGTAATTGTACTTCCAAAGTTGACATCTTGAGCAAAATCTATGTTTATGGATTCAAGTTCATCCCAATTATATTTCTTATTGCCGTTAGCCGGTGTTGTCAGTTCCTTTCCGTCCCTAACCGTTATTTTTTCTGTGCGGTATACATTCCCTTCTTTATATTCAATTTTTTTACTCGGCTCTTTGAAGTGATTCCACTTTCCAACAAACAGACTGTGCCCAAAAAATTTTTCATAATCTGCTAACTTGCTTTTGTAATAATTTTGTATTTCCCAGTTTCCTATAATGACTTTATTTATCTGTAATTCTTCCAATGCTTTTGCTTCATCTTCCGTCAGATTAAATGAAATTTTTGCTGCTGCTTTGGCTCTGATATTCATATCACCGAATTTTTCCATTATATTGAAAAGGTGATTTGCTTTTCCTGTCAATTCCACAACATAATACATCGGATTTTCGCCATATGTATAATCTTTAAAGTTTTTGTTATTTTCAAATGTTTCACCAAATGAATTTTTATTGGCGTATGACAGAGCTGCACTATTGCCGTTTGCAAATTTTGAAATTTTATCACCGTCAGAAAAATTATCAAGTTCTTTTTCGCTGACAAAATCTATTACTTTTCGAGATTTTATATTTTGCTCTTCTTCGTTTGATACAATTTCATTTGCACCTGCCAATACCGCCGCATCTGCTGCATTTTGCAAACGTGATTCATTAAAATATCTCCAGCCGAAATCTGCAGTAACTCCGATAAAAGAAAAAAGCAAAGGTATCATCAAAGCATACAAAATAATTGTTTGTCCACGTTGTTTAGAATATTTTTTCAGCATGACAACCACTCCTTAAGAAATTATTTTATTCGAAGCGGCATAAAAATTTCTTTGCTAATTTCATTTTAATGTGTGATGAAAATTAAGTCAAGATTTTTATAAATAGTCAATCGGTAATTTACGCCGAATTTTGCACATTGAACAATTTTATATTATTCTTTAAAAATTATTGCATAAAAAAAAATTTTGCGTGATATAATAAGTAAAAGGAGTGATTTTTGTGATGAAAAATTTTTTGATTGTGTTGATTCCGTTTTTAATGATTGCATTGATGAGTTCAACGGCATTTGCGGAAGAAAAAATTCCGACATTATCAGTAAGCGGTGAAGGTATAATTGAAACATCGCCGGATCGAGCAACAATTTCAATCGGCGTTCTTACTCAAGACAGAGATGCCGCACGTGCTCAATCATCAAATGCAAAATCTGCACAGAATGTTATAAATTCAATAGCCGCATTGGGAGTCGAAAGAAAAAATATCACTACGAGCGATTATAATTTTCGTCCGACATATCGACAAGATGAAAATCATCGAAACGAGATAAACGGCTATGAAGTCAGCAATACGATTTACATTGTGCTTGACGATTTAAATTTGGTCGGCAAAGTAATTGACGCGGCATTGTCTAACGGAGCAAACAATATAAATTCGCTGGATTTCGGAATAAAAAACAGAAAAAAATTGCAGGATGAAGCGTTGATTTTGGCAATTCGTGATGCTCGTCAACGTGCAGAATTGGTTGCTCGCGAACTCGGAAAATCAATCATCGGTATTCAAGATATTTCAATCAATACAGGCGGAGTCGGAATTATGAGAGCGAATCAAAAAATGTATGCAATGATTGAATCGGCTGATTATGCAACTCCGATTGAAGCAGGCACTCTTACATGTTCGTCATCGGTTCATATAAATTTTATTTTGAGCAATTAAATTTTTCTTGAAAAAATAACCGTCAATGAGTTATAATAATTCTGAAAATTAAAAATGCGGAGGCGAAATAAATGGAAAAAATTTGGCAGGACAATTATCAACTTTTCATTGACGGCAAATGGCGTGACGCTGAAGACGGAAAAACTTACGACGTTTACAATCCGGCGAACGGCGAATTTTTGGCCAAATGTGCCGCAGGTTCAAAAAATGATGTCGATGATGCGGTTAAATCTGCATGGAAAGCATTTCCCGAATGGAAGAAAATTGATGTAACATCTCGTGCGGCAATTCTCCTTCAAATTGCGGACATCATTGAAAAAAATGCCGAACATCTTGCAATGATTGAAACTCTCGACAACGGAAAACCGATTCGCGAAACGATCAATATTGACGTGCCAATGAGTGCGGATCATTTTCGTTATTTCGCAGGTGTCATTCGTGCAGATGAAGGCACCGTTACCATGATTAACGAAGATACAATGAGCATAATTTTAAATGAACCTATTGGTGTCGTCGGTCAAATTGTCCCTTGGAATTTTCCTTTTTTGATGGCGGCTTGGAAATTGGCTCCGGCACTTGCAGCAGGAAATTGCATTGTCTTTAAGCCTTCAAGCACGACTTCGCTCAGTATGCTTGAGTTCACAAAATTAATTCAAAATGTTTTGCCTGCCGGTGTTTTGAATGTCGTTACAGGTTCGGGAGGAAAAACCGGTCAATATATTTTGGATCATCCCGATATTCGCAAATTGGCTTTCACGGGTTCAACCGAAGTCGGTTACTCCGTCGCTGAAGCTGCTGCAAAAAAATTAATTCCTGCTACTCTCGAACTCGGCGGAAAATCTGCAAATATTTATTTTGATGATTGTAATTTCGATAAAGCTGTTGACGGAGCTTGTCTCGGAATCCTTTTCAATCAGGGTCAAGTTTGCTGTGCAGGTTCAAGAATTTTTGTTCAAGATACTTTTTATGATAAGTTCGTCGATGCTCTCAAGAAAAAATTTGAATCGGTAAAAGTCGGACTTCCTTGGGAAAAAGATACACAGATGGGGTCGCAAATTGATAAACGTCAGCTTGAAAAAATTTTGTCTTACATTGAAATTGCGAAAAACGAAGGTGCAAAAATTCTTACCGGCGGAGAAAAGGCACAAGTTGCAGGAGGAGAAAACGGAGCATTTATGCAGCCGACTCTTATTGTCGACGTAAATAATAATATGCGTGTTGCCTGTGAAGAAATTTTCGGACCTGTCGCAGTAGTCGTCAAATTCCATGATGAAGATGAAGTTATAAAAATGGCGAATGACAGCGAATACGGATTAGGCGGAGCAGTTTGGACGCAAAATATAAATCGTGCATTGAGAGTTGCTCGTGCGATTGAAACAGGCAGAATGTGGGTCAATACTTATAATGAATTGCCTGCAGGTACTCCGTTCGGCGGTTACAAAAAATCCGGAATTGGCCGCGAAACTCACAAATTAATTCTCGGTGCTTACACTCAAAAGAAAAATATTTTCATCAGCATGAATGAAAAAGTAACGGGACTTTATTAATCGAAAATTAACGATAAAAAAATTGCAGTGAAGAATTTTCCTCATTGCAAATTTTTTTTTGTATGCGAACTTATATTTTTAAAAGATTTTTTGCATTTTCGCCGAGAATTTTTTTTATATCAATGCCGCTGATTGGAAGATTTTTAATAAATTGAATCGAATCAAAAAGAGAAGTCCAAGGGCTGTCGGTTCCGAAAAGTATTCTGTCAGCTCCGAATATTTTTATAAACTTCATAAATTTTTCTTCACTCAGCAAATTTAAATCTTCATCATTCCAACGGCAGTCATCACGAGGAATTATTTTGCCTGTCGAAAATGAAGTATCAATAAAAATTTTTGTATCGGCGAGATTTTCCAAAACTTCGTCCCAATTTTTCCAGCCTCCCATATGAGCTGCAATAAATTTAAAATCACCGATTTTTTTTATTACATTTCTTAACATTTTCGGAGAACATCGCATTATACCCGGAAAACCAATGTCAAGACCTGCATGTGTAACGACAATTAAATCAAGTTCGGCAGCACGTTCAAAAATTCGCAAATATTTTATATCATCAACGTCAGTATCTTGATAAATCGGATGAATTTTAATTCCTTTGCAGCCGAGATTTTTAATTCGCAAAAGTTCCTCAGAAAAATTTTCATAATCGGGATGAATCGCACCGAAATAAATTAATTCGTGATTTGAAAATTTTGATGATGAATTAATTTTTTCGACTTGATGAAAGTTTGTTGCAACAGGAAGAATTACGGAGCAGTCGACATTGAAAATTTTCATTGAATTTTTTAAGCCGTTAATCGTTCCATCGGTAAAATTTTTCGTTCGACTCGTACGACTCAATTTATCAATGACTTTCGCCGCCATTGAATCCGGAAAAATATGTGTGTGCATGTCAATTATCATTGAATCACCTCAAAAAAAATATTGATTAAATTGCTCAACGAAAGTATAATAAATTGTTTATTTAAAATTCTTTAAAAAATTTTGGAGGCTCAAAAAGTTTATGAAATCTTTGCTTTTAATTTTATATTTCGCCGTTTTGATCGGAATAGGTCTTTATTGTCGAAAACATGCGACGAATGTTGACGGATTTGTTTTGGGAGGCAGAAGTGTCGGACCGTGGCTGACTGCATTTGCTTACGGCACAAGTTATTTTTCTGCAGTCGTATTTGTCGGATACGCAGGACAATTCGGCTGGAAATATGGAATTGCCGCGACATGGGCAGGAATCGGCAACGCTTTAATCGGCTCATTGATGGCCTGGTTTATTCTCGGTCGTCGTACAAGAATTATGTCTCAACATCTCGATTCGGCAACAATGCCTCAATTTTTTGGTAAACGTTTCGGCTCTGAGGCTTTGAAAATCGGAGCATCAATCATAATTTTTATTTTTATGATTCCTTATACCGCCTCACTTTATAACGGTTTGAGCAGATTATTCGGAATGGCTTTCGATATTGATTATTCCGTATGCGTAATGGTCATGGCGGTTTTAACTGCAATTTATGTTATTGCCGGCGGTTACATGGCGACTGCAATCAATGATTTTATTCAAGGTTTAATTATGCTTGTCGGAATTTCAGCGGTAATTTATGCCGTTCTCGAATCAAAAGGCGGTTTGATGTCATCGCTCGATGGACTTGCAAGAATTACTGACGAATCCGTAACGACGACACCAGGAATTTTTTCTTCATTCTTCGGACCCGATCCGTTAAATTTATTGTTCGTCGTAATTTTGACTTCGCTCGGCACTTGGGGACTGCCTCAAATGGTACAAAAATTTTACGCAATAAAAAATGAGCAGTCAATTCAAAAAGGAACAATTATTTCAACTCTTTTTGCATTCGTAGTTGCAGGCGGCTGTTATTTTCTCGGCGGATTCGGAAGATTATTTTCGGATCAAATCGACATTAAAGCAAACGGATTTGACTCAATTATTCCTACAATGCTTTCGGGTCTTTCCGACGGAATGATTGCTTTGATTGTAATTTTGGTTCTGTCCGCCTCAATGTCAACTCTTTCCTCTCTCGTCATCGCGTCGAGTTCAACATTAACGATTGATTTAATCGCAAGCAAAATTGAAATGAGCGAATCAAAAAAAGTTTTTCTGATGAGAGTTTTAATTGTCGTTTTCATTGCAATTTCTGCCGTCCTTGCTCTTATTCAATATAAAAGTTCGGTTAATTTCATTGCACAGTTGATGGGAATATCATGGGGAGCAATGGCAGGTGCTTTTCTGGCTCCGTTTATGTATTCTCTTTATTATAAAAATGTTACAACCGCATCTTGCTGGGTATGTTTTATTTTCAGTTCAATTTTGATGACGGCAAATATGCTGATTCGTCCGATGTTTCCTGCTATAATGCAATCGCCGATTAATGCCGGAGCAATCGCAATGCTTGCCGGACTTTTAATTGTTCCGATCGTCAGTTCATTTACGAAAAAGCCTGACAAAATTTTAATTGAACATGCTTTTGCGGCTTACGACAGAACTGCTGTTGTTACTCAGAGTGTTGCATTGGGGAAAAAATCATAAAAATTCATTGGAGAATTTACATTCGGTTTGTTTTTAGTTGATTTTTTAAGATCGACACCTTTCATTTTGTCCTGCCATTTGTGCCAGGCCCATCCTTCTTTATAATGCAAACATTGCGCCATCATTTTAAAATGTTCGTAAGTTTCGGCATGATCGATAAGTTGATAATATATCCAACCGGGTTTGTAATTTCTAAGTTCAGCCTCTTTACGGAACTTTTCGATAAGTTCTTCAAATGTCGGTGCTCTGACAATTTCATTTTCAACGCGATCATTTGAGTAATCTTTATTGCGGCTGTCAAAAAATTTCTCAAGCTCCCGCGTTTCTTCTTCAACTTCAAATTCATATCCGCAATTAGGACATTCAAGGGCAGCAATCGGAACGTCTTCTCCGCATATGGGACAAATTTTTATCGGTTCATTTCTTTCACCAAATTCATATTTTCGTTCATTGTCTTTTTTAATATTTGGTTCGAGTGACCATTTTCTGTCTTTGTCAACAGGTCCGAATCTTTTATAATTGCCGACGTGATCAAGGATAATTGCAATTTTGTCGGGATTATTCGGATCGGGACGCATACAACGCATTGATTGTTGAATATAAAGCGTCAACGAATGGGTCGGACGATTCAAAATAACGCAATCGCAATTCGGAACGTCGAATCCTTCTCCGAACAATTCAGCATTGCAAAGGACAGTAATTTTTCCTTCTCTGAACTCTTCAATAATTCTTTCACGTTCAGACTTTCGTGTCGAGCCGTCAACATGAGCTGCAGTTATTCCATAAAAATTGAATGTTTCTGCCGTATCTTCGGAATGTTTCACATTGACGCAATAAACGATTGCCTGCTTACCGTTTGCAAATTGCTCATATGATTTAACAACATCTTTCAAAACTGACGGACGATCCATCAATTCAAATATTTCTCTTTCAATATATTCACCATATTTTATATGTAATTTTGAAGTATCAATCGGATTTTCTGAACAATAATATTCAAAATTTGTCAAAAATTTTTCTCTGATCAATCCGCTTACAGTAGGACCGAGAATCATCGTTTTGAAAACATCATTTAAAGTAATTCCGCCTAATCGAAGAGGTGTTGCAGTAACTCCTATTACAAATACTGATTCCCAATGATTAATAATTGCTAAATAACTTTTTGCCAAAATATGATGACATTCATCAACAATTAAAAGTTCGGGAGGCGGAACTTTTTCGAGACGTTTAATTAATGTCTGAACCGATGCAATTTGCACCAAAGGTTCATAATTCGGTTTAACGCCTGTCATAATTATTCCGTGTTCAATTCCGAGTTGAGAAAAAGTTTTGCTTGTCTGCTCAATTAATTCTTTTCTGTGTACCATGAATATAACTCTTTTTCCGTTTTGAGCAGTTTCTCTTATCATCCAGCCGGTCATTATCGTTTTGCCGCTGCCGCATGGTGCTACTGCGCAAATACGTTTGAATCCGTTTTTCATTTCTGTTCGAATATCATCAATAAATTTTTGCTGATAATCCCTGAGTGCAATTTCTGACATTTATTTCACCACCAAAAATTAACGAGAAATCTTTTTAAAATTTTTTAAATAACTTATTATAACACAGGAGCTGATAATTTTGAATTTGAATTTAAAAAAATCTCTGAAAAAATTTGAAGAGGCAAAAAAATTAATGCCGGGAGGAGTAAACAGTCCCGTAAGATCATTTGGAAATGTTGACTGCAATCCGCCTTTTATTTCTCACGCGAAGGGCTCTCACATTTTCGATATTGACGGCAATGATTATATTGATTATGTCGGCTCATGGGGACCGATGATTGTCGGTCATGCAAATCCGCGAGTGGTTGATGCGTTAAAAATTGCGGCGGCGAACGGAACAAGTTACGGAGCACCGACAGGTTTGGAAAATGAACTTGCAAAACTCGTTATGAAAATTTATCCGTCGATTGAAATAATTCGTATGGTTAATTCGGGAACTGAGGCAACGATGAGTGCTCTCCGACTTGCAAGAGGCTTTACAAAACGCGAAAAAATTATTAAATTTGTCGGCTGCTATCACGGACACAGCGACAGTCTTTTGGTAAATGCAGGATCGGGACTTGCAACGTTCGGAGTTCCTTCAAGTCCGGGAGTTACGAAGGGTACTGCACAAGATACAATTTCAATCCCGTTTAATGACATTGAATCAGTCGAAAAAATTTTTGAAGAATGCGGAGAAGAAATTGCAGCGGTAATTGTTGAACCGATTGCAGGAAATATGGGTTTAATCTTGCCTGTCGATGGTTTTTTGCAGACATTGAGAAATCTTACAAAAAAATTCGGAGCAATTTTAATTTTTGATGAAGTTATGTGTGGATTCAGAGCGGCACTCGGCGGAGCTCAGGAACTTTATAAAATTACTCCCGATTTGACATGTCTCGGAAAAATTATCGGCGGCGGTTTGCCTTGTGCAGCTTACGGCGGACGTGAAGATATTATGCGGCAAATTTCACCTGACGGAAAAATTTATCAAGCGGGAACTTTGAGCGGTAATCCTCTCGCCATGACTGCTGGAATTGAAACTTTGAAAATTTTGATTGAAGATGAAAATTTTATAGAAAAAATTTCTGCCAAAACAAAAAAATTGATTGATGGATTAAAAATTGCGGCAGAAAAATTCAATGTCAAAATTCAAACGGCTCAAGCAGGTTCAATGTTCGGATTCTTTTTCAGCGATAAACCGATCAAAAATTATGAAGATGCAGTTTCCGCAGATCAGGAAAAATTTAAAAAATATTTCATTGCAATGTTGGAACAAAAAATTTATCTTGCTCCGAGTCAATTTGAAACAAGTTTCATGTCAAGTGCTCATACCGACGAAGATATTTCAAAAACGATCGCTGCCGCAGAAATTGCTTTTAAAAAAATTTTTGATTAAGTAAAGGAAGTTTTGTTTGACATGAAGAATAACGTTGTATTGATTGGATTCATGGGAACGGGAAAAACCAGTCTCGGAAAAATTCTTGCGCCGAAACTCGGTTGTGCATTCGTCGATCTCGATCAAAAAATTGAAACCGACAATCAAATGACTATTCCCGAAATTTTTAAAAGATTTGGCGAAAAATATTTCAGAGAACTTGAAAAAAATGCAGTCAAAGAAGTTTCAAAACGACGCGGAATTGTAATAGCAACAGGCGGCGGCACGGTTAAAGATGAAGAAAATATTAAAATGCTCAAAGAAAACGGAATTATGATTTGTCTGAATTGTGACGTTGATGAAATTCTTTTCAGAACAGAACAAAAAGGAGATCGTCCCGTCCTTGATGAACATCACAAAAATCATGGCGACAGAAAAGCTGCTATCGAAAAACTTTTGGCTGAACGTAAAAAATTTTATGATCAGGCTGATTATAAAGTCGACACAACGAATTGGTCTCCTCTGCAAATTATTGATGACATCTGCAAATATTTGAAAGAGAGTTGAAGATTTATGCGAAAAGTAAAAGTTGAACTCGGCATTGACAGTTATGAAATTTTAATCGGCAACGCTTTAAATGATGAACTTAAAAATTTTGTCGTCAATAAAAAATTTTCCAAAAAATCTTTGCTGGTGACTGATACCAATGTTGAAAAAATTTTTGCCGCCGAAATCAAAAAAATTTTGGAAAGTGCCGGACTTGAAATAAAATTGGTAACCATTCCTGCAGGTGAGACTTCAAAAAGTTTGTCTGAAGCCGAAAAAATTTTTACTGCGGCGATTGAATACGGTCTTGACAGAAAATCGGCAATATTTGCATTGGGCGGCGGAGTAGTCGGAGATTTGACCGGATTTGTTGCGGCTGCTTATCTTCGCGGCGTACCTTTTATTCAAATTCCTACCACTTTGCTCTCTCAAGTTGATTCAAGTGTCGGAGGAAAAACTGCAGTCAATCACAAGCTCGGAAAAAATTTAATCGGAGCATTTTATCAGCCCAAAGCAGTTTTCATTGATCTTGACATGTTAAAAACTTTGCCAGCTCGTGAAATTAAATCGGGACTCGGTGAAATTGTCAAATACGGAATCATCAGAGATTCAAAATTTTTTGATTACGTCGAAAATAATGCAGAAAAAATTCTTCGCCTTGAAAATGAAGTCATGGAAAATATAATTGCGCGTTCATGTGAAATTAAAGCGGACGTTGTGAGTAAGGACGAAAAAGAATCGGGACTGCGCAGAATTTTAAATTTTGGTCACACAATGGCACATGCGATTGAAGAAGCAACGAATTATTCAAAATATGCTCACGGTGAGGCAGTTGCAATCGGAATGATCGGAGCGGCTCATATCAGCAAAAATTTGAATATGATTGACGAAGAAATTTTTAAGAGAATACAAATTTTGATTGATAAACTCGGAATGGTTTCACGTGCCGAAGATTGTAATGTTGATGAAATGTTCAAAGCGATTTTCAGAGACAAAAAAACAATCAACGGCAAAATAAATTGGGTATTGATGAATTCAATCGGAGAAGTGAGCATTGTCGGCAATGTATCCGATGAAATTGTAAAGTCGGCTTTCAATTATATTATATGCGAGTCAGATAATTTTTGAATTGCATCTTTCATTGTCTGCATTCCTAAAGATTTGCCGCTTAACATTACTGATGAAAGCTGAATATATTTTCCTTGACGAATTAAATTTGCAGATGCTGAAGTTGACAATAAAATTTCTGTTGCACTTACTCGACCGCCGCCGATTTTTTTTAAAAGTTGCTGCGAAAAAATACCTTTGAAAACGTCGGCAAATTGATCTCTGACGGCATCACGCTGAACGATCGGAAACATTGATTCAATTCTCAATGCAGTTTCAGCCGCTCCCGCCGTGTGCAAAGTTCCCAAAACAAAAATTCCTGCTGCCGCCGCCTCCATTGCCATTGACATTGTTTCACCGTCTCGAATTTCTCCGACGAGCAAAACATCAGGCATTTCTCGGAGCGCACTTTTCAATGCTTGCGGAAATGTTAAAAAATCTCGTCCAAGTTCGCGTTGACTTATGAAACAATTTTTACCAAAATATTCAAATTCAATCGGGTCTTCAAGAGTGAGAATGTGACATGATTTTGATTTGATGATTGCGTCTATAAATGCGGCGAGCGTCGTAGATTTTCCTGATCCCGTTCGTCCCGTTACGAGCAGCAAACCTTGATTTGTGTCAATCAATTTCATCAATGCCGGCGGAGCTCCAATTTCTTCCAAAGTCGGAATTTTTTCAGGAATCAATCTTAATGCAAGCGACGGCAATTCTCTTTGAAAATAAGTATTTACTCTGAATCTTCGCGTTTGAAATTTATAAGAAAAATCCAATTCGCGATTTTTATAAAAATTTTTTTTCTGCTCTTCATTCAAAATTAAATTTATAAATTCGTCAATTTCTTCACGAGACAAAATTTTTTCATCGGCAAAATTTAAATCGCCGTCTTTCCTGAAAAAAATTTTTTGTGAAACTGTGACGTGCAAATCAGAAACATTTTTTTTAATTGCCTCAGATAAAAAATTTTCAATTACATTCATTCAAATCACCGAAAATATTTTATCAAATAATAAATAAAATTGCGAGGTGTAAAATCATGCGAGTGACCATTGAAGACGATTTTGATTTGGAAAAAATTGCAAATTGCGGGCAATGTTTCCGTGCCAAAGAAATGGAAAACGGCTCTTACAGATTCATAACGAGAGACAAAATTATTTATATCAAAAAACTTCGTGCAAATACTTTTGATGTGTCATGTGAAGATTATGAATGGAACAGCTTTTGGACAAATTATTTTGATTTGGCGACGGATTATAAAAAAATTCGCAATGAAATTTCAGTTGCCAATGATTATTTCAAAGAGGCGGCACAAATCGGTGAAGGAATAAGAATTTTGAGACAAGATCCGTTTGAAACGCTCATAAGTTTTATAATTTCGCAAAGAAAATCAATTCCGTCAATAATGACATCAGTTGAAAGAATCGCCGAAAAATACGGAAAGCCGATTAATACGATTTACGAAACGGTTTATACATTTCCGACACTCAACGAAATGAAATCTGCATCACTTCTTGCACTTTCAAATTGTGCTCTCGGTTATCGTGCCGAATATATAAAAGATGCCGTTGAAAAAATACATGAAGGAATTGTTGATTTGGACGAACTCAAACATAAAAAAGATGATGACGAGATGATTGAAGAACTCAAACGAATAAAAGGAGTTGGAAACAAAGTTGCAAACTGCGTTGCGCTTTTCGCTTATCACAGAGTTGACAGAGTGCCGATTGATGTTTGGATTGAACGCGTAATTAATGAAGATTGGGCAGGACATAATTTTTTTGCAAGACTTCTTCATTACGGCGGAATTGCTCAACAATATATTTTTTATGCCAAACGATTTGCAAATTCGGAGTGAAAAAATTTTGCTTTATCAAATAAAAATTTTTGGAATAGTTCAAGGTGTCGGATTTCGTCCGTTCATTGATCGACTCGCAAAAGAATTTAAAATTTTAGGAACGGTTGCAAATAAAGGTTCATACGTTGAAATCTTTGCTCAGGGAGATGAAATTGAAAATTTTTGTGAGGCAGTCAAAAAAAATTCACCGCCGCGAGCCGAAATTTTAAATATAGAAAAAAATTTTATCGCCGATTCATCAAATTTTACAGATTTTAAAATCATCGAAAGCGAACATGAAGACGGTGATATTTTTGTGTCACCGGATATTTCGATTTGCGACAAATGCGCCGAAGAACTCTTTGATAAAAATAATCGCCGTTATCTGCATCCTTTTATAAATTGTACCGATTGCGGACCGAGATTGACAATTTTAAAAAGTATGCCGTACGATCGCGAACGCACAAGCATGGAAAATTTTCCGATGTGTGACGACTGCCGCGAAGAATATTTTAATAAAAATTCTCGTCGTTATGATGCGCAACCTGTCTGCTGCAATGAATGCGGTCCCGAAGTTTTTATTCTTGACGGTGATGAAAAAAATTCCGATGCAATAAAAAAAATTCGTAAAATAATTTTTAACGGCGGAATTGCTGCGATAAAAGGAATAGGCGGTTTTCATCTTGCATGTGACGCAAATAATTTTGAAACTGTTCAACGTCTGCGAAAATTAAAAAATCGTCCGTCAAAACCGTTTGCAGTTATGACAAAAAAAATTTCTTTCGACTGCTCAATTTTAAATTCGCCTCAGAAACCGATTGTACTGATTGATAAAAAATTTTTAAAAGTTGCCGAAAATGTCGCTCCGAATAACAACAAAATCGGCGTAATGCTGCCTTATACTCCTCTGCATTTATTGATTTTCGATTATCCCGATGAAATTAAAAATTTCCCGAACGTTTTAATTATGACAAGCGGAAATATTTCAGGTGAACCGCTTGCAATCAATGATGATGACGCAAAAAAACTTTTAAAAATTTGTGACGCGGTCTTAACTCACAATCGTGAAATTTTAATTCGTGCAGATGATTCGGTTGCAGATATTTTTGAAAATGACATTTATATGATTCGTCGAAGTCGCGGATATGCTCCGCTGCCGATTCATTGCAACAATAATCAGCGTAAAAAAATTCTGGCGATCGGCGGAGAACTCAAAAATACTTTCTGCCTGTCGAAAAATAATTTGTTTTATATGTCTCCGTACATTGGAGATTTGACAAATTTAAAAACGATTAATGCATTAAAAAAATCTGTCGAACGAATGATTGAACTTTTTGAAATTAAACCTGAAATTGTTGTCTGCGATTTGCATCCTCGTTATCATTCAGCGAAAATTGCCGAAGAATTTGCCGAAAAATTAAAAATTCCTCTCATAAAAATTCAACATCATTACGCACATATTTTAAGCTGTATGGCGGAGAATAATTTTTTTGATGAAGTTATCGGCGTTTCATTTGACGGCACAGGTTACGGAACTGACGGAACGATATGGGGCGGCGAATTTATGATTGCGAGTCCGAAAAATTTCAAACGTGTCGATTCAATCACGCCGTTCATTCAGGCAGGCGGCGACAAATCGTCTGTTGAAGGCTGGAGAAATGCCGTTTCGATGATTTATAATATTTACAAAGATTTTGAAGTCGTTAAAAAAATTTCAAAAGAATTAAATTTCGCCGAAGAAAATAAAATTGACGGACAAATTTTTTTGCTGAAAAATAATATTAATTGCGTGAAATCAACGAGCATCGGAAGATTGTTTGATACCGTGAGTGCAATTTTGGGATTTTGCAAAGAATCAACTTTTGAAGGCGAAGCGGCAATGACATTGCAATTTAATGCGGAATTAAACATTGGAAATTATGAATTAATTGAAGAATTGTCGACAGAAAAAATTTTTGAAAATATTTTAAAGCGGCGATTGAAAGGCGAAGATGTAAAAAAAATTGCATTTGAATTTCACGCGGCGATTGCGGAATATGTTTTGAAAACTTGCGAAAAATTGAGAGATGAAACAAAAATTTCAACAGTTGCATTGAGCGGCGGCGTATTTCAAAATACATTGCTTTTAAATTTGACGATTGAAAGACTTCACAAAAAAAATTTTAAAATACTGCGTCATAAAATGATACCGCCGAATGATGGAGGAATTGCATTGGGACAAGCATTGGCGGCAAATTATCTTTGGCGATTCGTCGCGAAAAATTTTTGATGAGGTGATTTAATGGAAACAATTTCACAAAGTTTTTTAAATTTTATCGATCAATTCGGATATATGGCAGTAGTAATTTTAATGGCGATGGAAAATGCCTGCATACCGATTCCGAGCGAATTAATTTTGGGATTTGCGGGATATTTGATTTTTGACGAAAGAATGACATTCAGCGGAGCAATTATTGCTGGAATGATCGGAGGAATGCTCGGATCAATTTTTGCGTATTGGATCGGTCACGCCAAAGGCAGAGATTTTGTTGACAAGTACGGAAAATATTTTTTCATTAAAAAATCTCATGTCGATTTGGCGCAGGATTGGTTTGACAAATACGGAATAAAAGCCGTTTTTTTCAGCCGAATGCTGCCTGTCGTGCGAACTTTTATTTCATTGCCTGCCGGTTTCGCTCACGTAAATTTTAAACAATTTTTATTTTATACATTCATCGGCTCACTTCCTTGGACGGCATTAATTTTGTTCGCAGGATTAAAACTCGGCGAAAATTGGAAATATCTGCTTGAACTCGGACACGAAGCGAGCATTGCATTTGTAATAATTTTTTTGTTGATAATTTTTGCCTGGTACTTCAAAAAGAAAAAGCGCGTCAAATGAACTTTTAAAAATGATTTATTAAAATAAAATTAGAAAATTAACGGTTTTTTCATGTAATTTTAATCTTTTTTTAAAGATTTTTTCAAAAAAGTGTGATATACTCTGCGCGTAAAGAAAATTTAAGTGATCCACACTTATTGAAAATTTGACGAAGTTACCAATCGTCAGTTACGAAATGACTTTTAAAAGTTTTGTCAGCCTCACCAACTGATGAAATCGGAAAAAGTTTTGAGGAGTGATTAAAAGCAAAATTTAAGAGTAAATTTGTTTAAAGAGGCAAAGCTTTAGCGATTGGAGGCTTTGTCTTTTTTAATTTTTATGTTTAAAAGCAAGGTGAGACAATGAATCAAACATCGGCGACAAAAAAATTTGTTGAACGCTGGAAAAATCACGGATATGAAAAAGGCGAATCTCAAACATTTTGGATTGATTTGCTGCAGAGTCT
>CAJOPN010000059.1 GCA_905236285.1 uncultured Selenomonadaceae bacterium
GTCTGAAGTTTTTTTCGCAGCCATTATTGCCGCAATTCGAGCAACTCCAAGTACATCACCTTTTTCAATCGTGCCGTCTGAAATTTTTTTAAATACTTTTTCATTAACAAAAATTTTACCGCTTGCAACTGCTTGACGAGCGGTAATTTTTTTTTCGCTCACATCAACCATAATTGCATTTCCGTTTTCATCGAAGTGATTAAAATTTTCCACAAAAAAATCTCCATTCATAAAAATTTTTTAAATTATACATGAACGGAGAAATTTTGTTAAGAATTTTTTATAAAAGTTTAAAATTACGTTGTCGGTTGAGGAACTGACGAAATTCCGTTTGCAGCCTCTATTGCTTTGTGAGCTCTGTCGATTGCAAGTCCGAAAGTTTTCATGAGTTTGTCTGTGTTATGAAAACCGTAACTGTTTTCTGCAGTTGCCCAATCCCAATACCATTGACCTTCACGAATCAATAAACGTGCTTGAGCGAGTTGTTCATCATTTGCACCGCGTTCCATTGCCGCTTTGATTGCAAGATGAGCCTGTGAGCAAGTTTGTCCCGCAATTCGTTGAAGTTTAAAAGTATTGTCGTTAATAGTTTTTACTCTTGCAATTAAAGTTTCGCTTGATTCGTCGTGACATTTCAAACAGGATTGCTCAGTCGATTTGAGAGGATTTGTCATCCAATGAGAAGTATATTTTTGACCGTTCTCTCTCATGTAAGGCATATGACAATCAACACAAGTTACACCTGCATCGTGATGAACACTCGTTACCCAATTTTCAAATTCGGTATGCTGAGCCTTCAACATCATTGCACCGCTGTCGGGATGCTTCCAATCTCCTTGAAAACCGCCTGCTTGACCGGATTGATAAAATTGAAATTCTTCTTCAGGATCAAAACCGTTGTCCCAAGGATGATTTACTCTTCCATCTTCAGCCGTGAAATAATATTCATTGTGGCATTGCGAGCAGACGTAACCGCGCATATCATTATGAGATGCATTATTTACATCAATTCCGCGACGTGCCATTGAATCAATAAAACCTTGCTGATAAACTCTGAGCTGCATTGTATCGGGATCGTGACAGCTTGAGCAGCCGAACCATTCATCATCTTTAATCGGAGCCATAATTTCGGCAATCGGTTTTGATGCATATTCCCAGCCGCTTTGTTTGTAATAAACGTCATACATGTAAGAACCTTTGCAAGTTATGCAAGAACCTTTTTGCGGCGGCAGACGTTGAGTTTCTCTGAAATCTTCTCCTGCATATGTGTGACCGCGTGCAACATCATACTGAACGGAGAATTTATATCCTTTGAAATTTTCGAGCATTTCAGGTTGTTCGGCAAGATATGAAACATGAGGCATTGAACCGCCGTAACCTGTTGGTGAAGGAGCTCCTTCGTTATTTTTCATAAATGATTTGTACTGCAGAGGATATGCATCTTTGTAACCTTCTTTAGTCAATTTCATATCATCGGGAATTTTTGCCAGTTCAAAACTCGTGCCGGGTTTCGCACCAACTCTTACAACTATAAAGCCGAAAAATACAAATGCAACTGCTATTATTCCGGCTAAACAAACTTTCATCTTATTCATTTTTTTCACCTCTTTCAATTATTCAATTTTAATTCCGCCTTCAAGATGATTTGATCCGTGAGCAATTCGACTGTGGCATTTTACGCAATTATCATTTCTGTCATCGACGTAACTCATCGTTGATTCGTGACAGCGCAGACAATTTTTGTTAATCATCTTTCTTGCATTTTCATCAAGTTCGATTCTTTCGGGATAATCGCGCATAACCTCGTGATACATGTCAACCATTCCGGTACGACCTTTTTCAATAAGATAAATTGCGCTGTTGTCGTGAGGCAAATGACATTCAACGCAGTCTTGCTCTCTGTGGCTTGAAACTTTGAAAGTTTCCGCCTCATGCTGCATTGAATGACATTGACCGCAAAATGTCGGTGTCCCCGTCGCGTGTAGCATTGCGCTTGCCACTCCGACAAATCCGATTCCGATTACAAATCCGCCTGCCAATAATTTTAACGCATTACTTTTCAAAAATTCTTTCCAATTCATTTAATTCACCTCCCATTTTATTTTTAAATTTTTAAAATTTTTTAACCGAATGAAAATGAGCCGTCGTCATTAATTGCACCGGAATGATTTGTCGTATTTCCGATTTTTTCCAAGCTGTCAAAAGAAATATTTTCCGGATCAGTTGGCAAGTACCACGTTTCATATTTTTTTGTTCCCAAATTTTTAAACGTGTACGGCAAAACATAAATCAATTCAATTTTTTTGTCGCTGACTTCATAAACATGTAGTTGACGACCTTTTCCTTCAATATATCCGTCGACATAAAGAAAATTTTTCCCGTTGAGATGAACCAATACAGGTGGTTTAATTCCTTCCAAGCCGCTTTGATCCTCTGCAACTCCTCCTCCCGTCAAAACTTTGTAATTGCCTTTGTCGTCGAGTGTGACTTGAATATAATTTCTTATTCCTCTTTTAAAACTTAAAATATTTGCGTTGTAAAGCGGCAGCATTTGACAATAATTTTTCGGCAGTTGAAAATATTTATTTTTAAATAAATTCGGATATTCTGAAAATAAAATCGTCGCAGTAAAAAGTCCTTCGGCATAACAGCCTATTTCATACGGATTAAAATAAATTGATATTCCGTCAGGTTCAATCGTAAAATTTAATTTTTCTTCGACGATTTGTTTCAAAATATATTTTTCGGCATCTGCAAACGGCGATTGAGGATAATCTTCGTGAAGTCTCGTAAGAATTGCATTCAATAATTTTTCGTTGTTGTCGCAAACGTCTGAAATTTTTAATTGCTTGCCGTTTTCAGAATCAAAATTCACTCCGAAATAACCGTACATTCCATGAACTCCACCTGTATAATCTTCATTCATTTCCATTAAACTCAAAACGACTGAATCCGCACGACGAATTATAATTTCGTTTTTATTGTAAAACTGCCTCGATTCACCGGGATATTCTTTTTGAAATTCGGCTGCTTCTTTATAATATTTTTCGTAAATTATTTTTGCATTTGATTTCAATTCTTCAGAATATTTTTTAATTGCATTGCCGAGTTTCGGATAATTTTTCTCAGCCTCAGAAGTCAAAAATATTTCCGTGTAACTTTGATTCAAAAATTCACTACTCTCATTTGAAACGATTTTATAAATTCCGAAAAGAGGTTTAATTTCCTTTGCTTCAACTTGCAAATTAAAAGTCAAAATCGTCAGTAAAATTGTAACTAAAAATTTTATTTTTAACATAAAAATCACCTTTTGATTGAAATTAAAGTTCCGACGACGATTGAAACTGCACTAAGCCACAAAATCCAAATAAACGGTTTAGTGCTTATCGTCGCAGTAATCGGCATTGAAGAAATTGTTTCGAGTGACGGCAGAATTTCAACACGAATTTTATTTTCATCGCCTGATATTCCCGTCAAGCGCAATCTTTTTGAACCGTTGAAAAATTTTACAGGTTCGGAATTTCCTCCGATTGCAGTAACTTGAATGGTCGGTTCAATTTCTTCAATCATTTCTCCGTCGGTAATCGAAATTTTTACTTTGACAAGTTCAGGCTGTCCTTCGTCGTCAGTTTCGATTTCGGATTCTTTAAAAATATATCCGTAATCATCACCGGCGAAAAATTTTTTGCGTTCAAGAATTATTTCACGACTTTCAATATTTTTTGCCGACGGTGCAATGTAAATATCGCCGAAAAAATTTTTTAAAATCGCCGGTTCGCGAGCCGCATCTTCACCGCTTGATTTCAATTTCGTCAATGCTCTCACTTCATCGCCGTCAATTTTGTAAACATAAAATTTTTCTTTGCCGTCGTCTGAAAAAATTTGTCCTTCATAAATAATTTTGTGTCCGATTAAATCATTTTCTACATTCGGAATTAATTCCTGCGAAACAGTCTCACCGCTTGAGGATACAAAAATTGAAATCAAACCGAAAATTACACCGAGATGAACTACATTTCCGCCGATCGTTTTTATTTTAAATTTTCTAAAAGTGATAACAATCAAAATTGCCATCACGATTGCAAGCGGTGAAGTAGTTTTGACATAAAAATTTGTATCGACGGCAGCAGGATTATCCATCGCCGAAGTTAAAAGCGGCATTGACATTCCAATCCAGACAATTACCGAGATGAAAATTAAAATCAATGAGCCGAGCAAAATTATAAAAGATTTTTCATTGAAAGATTCGTACATTTTGCCTTTCGGAAGAAATTGCAATTTCATCATCAAAATAATCAAACCGCCGATTAAAACGATTGCATTTACAACTGCGATTGCAAGACCGATATTTGAATTGCCGAATGAATGAACCGAAAAATCTCCCAAAATTCCCGAACGAGTTAAAAAAGTTCCGTAAATGACGAGCGAATAAGTAAAAATTGCCGCCAAATGAACCGTAATTGTAACGGAAGGTTTTGATTTTGCAAGATTAATCAAATGCAAAAGTACTGCACAAATCAAAAACGGAACGAGAGAGGAATTTTCAACGGGATCCCATCCCCAATATCCTCCCCAGCCGAGAACTTTATAAGCCCAATAACCGCCGACAAAAATACCTGCACCGAGAAATGCAAACGCAACCAGAGTCCAAAATCTTGAAAGTTTTAAAAAATTTGGATTTGCAGGTTCGGTTAAAAGATTGCCGAGACTCAAAGAGTAAGGAATTGCAAGAAGAGCATATCCGAAAAAAATTATCGGCGGATGAATTGCCATCCAAAAATCTTGAAGAAGGGGATTTAATCCGACTCCGTCTGCGATTGCAATTTCATTCAATTCAAACGGATTTTTTATTAAAATTAAAATTATCAACAATGTTTGAAGGAAATTATGAATTTTTATTGATGATTGATTGACATTTTGAAAAGTTAAAATAAAACCTGCGATTGAATGAAATAACAGCCACAACAGAAATGAACCCAGCTGCCCTGCCCAGAATGCCGAAATTTTATAAGCTGTCGGAAGATTTATTGAGGAATAATTTGCAACGTATGAAAAAGAAAAATCGTCAGTCAGAATCAAAAATAATAAATATGAACTTGTCAAGGTTATTGCAATCAATGATATTGCCGAAAAAATTTTGACTCGTTTTGAAATTATCGCCGCGATTGAAAAGATTAAAGCGATTCCGAGCAACAAATTACCTGCCAATAATCATCACCACCTTTTAAAGATTGACAATTTTTTATGAGAAATTTATAATGTAAGTGAATTGATTACAATGTGGGGGTTACAAAATGAAATTTAAAAAATTTTTTATTGCGGCAATGTTGAGTGCAAGTTTAATTTCGATGAGCAATTTGGAGGCGGAAACATTGAAATACTTCAGTCAAACATCGCAAATGACTTCAAGTACAACACCGTACGGCAACAACGAATCGGCGGCGCATTACGTTCAATCAGGCGACGCAAAAATTTATTATGAAATTTATGGACAAGGCGAACCGTTTCTGATTCTTCACGGCGGCGGACTCGGCAGTGCCTACGAAATGGGCTGTTTTATTGATAAACTTAAATCTGAAAATCAAGTAATAGTAATTTCGACACGCGGACACGGAAAATCCGAAATAGGACATACGCCGTTCAGTTTAAAACAGAGAGCCGACGACATTAACGCGGTATTGAATGATGCAGACGTTAAAAAATCCGTGACGATTATAGGTTTCAGCGACGGAGGATATTCCGGATATTCATTCGCCGCAAATTATCCTTCAAAAGTTAAAAAATTAATTGCAATCGGTGCAGGTGAAGTTTTAAATACAAATAAATTTTTTGTTTTCAATTTGAATGAATGGAGAAAATTTGATTCAGAATATATCGATCAGCAGAAAAAATTAATGCCTGAGCCGAATCGTTGGCAGGAAATGCTTAAAATGTATGAAGAAATGTGGAATGGAGCAGTCATAAGCAAAGAAATTTTTTCAAAGGTAAATTGTCCCGTGCTGGTGATTAACGGCGAAAATGATATAAATTCGCCTATGACGACTGCTATCGCGTCTTATTATGAATTGCCAAATGCTCAACTTTCAATCATTCCGAATACTCCTCATCCTTGTTTTCTCGTTAATTTCAATGCCGTTTGGTCAGCGATTGAACCTTTTATAAAGGAATAATTATTGACGTTGATTTTCATACTTCGACGGACATTTTATTAAAAGTTTGTCGGCATGAAAAGTTTCATCGTCTGAATTATATTTTCCTACTGCAACTATATGATGAGCTGAATCAAATTGATCCGGTTTAGTGCCGTGATATTTGACGCTCATTTTTTTATTTGTCTCTTCATCTCGAAGAACGAAATTAAATTCGTTGTCGATTTGCTGAGGCTGAAAATTTTTGTCAAGAAGTCCTTTGACTTGAACATTGCTTTTTGAAGTTTCAGCTTGAGCAATGCTTACATAAGGCGTTACCGATTCGGATAAATTCCAACCGGCATAACCGATAAATAAAATTATCAGCGCAATCAATAAAAATTTTCTGTTCATAAAAATTAACCTCGCCGTTTCATCAAATAAATAAAAATTAATGTTGAATCGATCAGAGCGGCAATCAAAACCGCAAGCATGGTTGAATCCATTTCAAGGCCGCTTGAATTTATTATCGGAGACGGATGTAATGAAAAATACATTCGCGGCAAAATGAAAATCAGAAACGGAACAGTCAAGACCGACAGCAAAGAATAAATTGCAGAAACTTTTGCACGAATTTTTAAATCTGTGACTGCCAATCGCAATGTGAGATAAGCTCCGTAAATCAGAATCAAAACAAAAATTGTCGTCTGACGCGGATCCCAATTCCAATATGCTCCCCATGTCAATTTACTGAAAATTGCGCCGCTTAATGTTGAAAAAATTACACATACGAAACCGATTTTTGCCGCTCTTGCACTCAATTCATCAAAAATTATTTCTTGAAATTTTAAAAATTTTGCGGCGTAAAATGCACTTGTGAAAAATGCAATTACCGAAAGCCAGGCTGCAGGAATGTGAAAATAAATTATTCTGACCAAATATCCCAAACCTTGAGCCGGCGGAACGATTAAAAAAATTGCGGCAATTATCGCTACAGTAAACAAAAAAATTATAAACATTTCAATACCATAAATAATCGAATAATATCGAACCTGCCAATATCAAAATCGAATCGTAAATAATCATTGTAATAAGTGATGAGATCGGAATTTCAAAATTTAAAAGTGCGGCTGAAGTTAAATCAATCGCCAAAAGAAAAATCGGTAAAATAATCGGAAACAGCAAAATCGAAAATAATCCGCTGCGAATTGATGCAGTCGCCGAAATTGCAGAAATTAAAGTTCCCGCTCCGCTTATTCCGCAAATTCCGAAAAAGATTGTTATCAATAAAATCGGCGGTGATTTGACTTCGCAATCGAATAAAATCAAAAAAGTCGGCAGTAAAAAAATCATTAAGGCAGTCATAGAAATCAACGAAAAAATCATTTTGCCGAAAAATATTGATTGCGAATCGCCGTAAATTTTCAAAGTTGTAATTGCCTCATCGTCAAAAGTCTTGTCAAGTGCCGTCGACGCGAAAAAAATTATTATCCAGAGCAATGCCGACAATAATTTTGATTCCAAAAATGTGCCGCCAATCGCCAAACTTATGCAGGCAAGAGCGGTTAATGAAAACATCAGCATTGAAACAAAGATCGCACGCTGTCTGCAGTTTATTAAAAATTCTTTGCGAATGACGCTAATGAATTGGCAAGCTGATAATTTCATTGGCAATTTTCGCCTCGTCTCTTTCATTCGTCGCCATCAAAATCAATTTTCCGATTTGTGCAGAATTTTTGATTTCCTTCAAAAAAATATTTTTGCCGCTGTCATCAAGATTACTGCAAGGTTCATCAAGAATCCAAACGTCAGAATCAATCGCAAGCAATATTAAAAATTTCAATCGCTGAATCATACCTGTCGAAAAATTTTTGACCGATTTATTTTTGGTCTCAATGTCAAGTTCAACTCTTTTGAAAAATTCGTCGGTGTCATTCAAAACAATATCTCGCAATCCGACGAAAAATTTTATATTTTCAAATGCCGTCAATTCCGAATATAAGTTCATGTTCGGAGCAACGGCGGAAATTTTCTTTCTTAAATTAATTTTGTCAATAATTTTACCGTCATCAAACGCAATAATTTTTCCTGTATCCGGCTTGATAAATTGACCTGCCAATTTTAAAAATGTAGATTTTCCCGAACCGTTCGCACCTGTAATTGCAATAATTTTTCCTGCGTCGAGTTCAATCGAAAAATTTTCAAAAATTTTTTTGTTTGCGAATGAATGACTTACATTTTCAAAAACGATTTTATTTATCATTTTATTTTATCTTTGTTAAGTTTCATAAAATGACCTTTGATTGTTAAAATTTCATCTTTCTGCATGTGAGAAATTTCTCTCGTCAAGGCACTTCTGTTACATTCCAATTCTTTCGCCAGCTGCACACGTCCCGGAACTTGTACATATTCATGTTCATTTTGCTGCTGCTTTTCAAGCTGAAGGAGATATAAAATCACCCGTTCGCGCAAACTTTTTTGACTGAGCAATTCAATTTTCTGCAACATCAAAATATTTTTGTGACAAAATGCCTCCAAAAAATTTTTCATAACGATGCCGTGAATTTTTCCGAGTTTAACGCCGACATTTATGAATGAACGATAAGGAATCCACATAACAAGAACATCAGTCAAAGCCTCAATCGATGCGGGATTGCTGTCCATTGACAAAATAGCCGAAGTACTTCCGATAATTGCACCGCGTCCGAGTTTGTGACCGATAACCTCATTGCCTGTTCTGTCTTCAGAAATTACCTGTGCTTTTCCTCTGACTATTACTCCGATTCTTTCAGTTCCTCTGTGGGCTTTTAAAATTCTTGTGCCGATGTCGTATCCTCTGATAAGTGATTTAGTATTGTCAAAAAAAATTTGCACTTCATCAAGCGTTAAACCTTTGAACAACGGCAATTTTTCCAAATTCAAATTCATTAAGAATCACCTCAACGAATGATTGAAATAAGTATATCATTAAGAATATCAAATTGATGTTGCGAGTGCAACTGTTTTAGAAAATTTTTATTTTGTATAAATCAATTTTAAAATTTGTTGACTTTTGACGATAAAATTTATAAAATGAAAATTAAAATTTAAAAAGGAGTGAGAAAAAATTATGAGAATGACGATTGTAATTGATGTGCAAAATGATTTTGTAACGGGAGTACTCGGCTCAGAGCAGGCTCAGGCGATCGTTCCTAATCTCGTAAAAAAATTGGAAAATATCGACAATGAATTGATTTTCACGAAAGACACGCACAAAGAAAATTATCTTGAAACCGTCGAAGGAAAATTTTTGCCTGTCGAACATTGCATAAAAAATACTCCGGGCTGGGAAATAATTCCGGAGCTGCAGAAATTCACGAAGAAAGAAAATGTAATTGAAAAAAATTCATTCGGGACGACAAGATTGCCTTCATTGCTCAAAAAATATGATGAAGTTGAATTTTGCGGATTGTGTACAGATATTTGTGTGTTGAGCAATGTTTTTGTCGTCAAGGCATTTTATCCCGACAAAACAATTATAATTGACAGCAAATGTTGTGCAGGTTCAAACGAAGAATCACATCAAGCGGCATTGCTGGTGATGAAAAATTGCGGCTGTGTGATAAATTAATCTTCACGCAAAAAAATTTTTATCGGCTTAATTTCTCCGTCAATAATTTTGCCTGTACCGATGAAAATATTTTCCGAATAAACGCGAAAAATTTTGTTTTCATCTTCAATAAAATTAATTCGAGATGAAAGACCATTTTGAAAAGCACTTTGACGATGAGGCGGCAAGTCCAATTTCGGCAAATGATTTAAACATTGATCAACGGGAATCAAATTTAAATTTTCAAAATCAGTCGAATCGGCAATAAAAAAATTTCCTGCTCTTGTGCGCTGTAAAGCCTTCAATGTTGCAGGGATTTTTATTTTTTTTCCGATGTCAACGGCGAGCGAACGAATATAAGTACCTTTTGAGCAGTCAATATCAATCGTCAAAATATTTTTTTCAAGATTTAAAATTTTTATATCGTAAATTGTGATTTTGCGAGAAGGAATTGTAAAATCAATATTTTTTCGAGCCAGTTCATAAGCCTTTCGACCGTTAATTTTGACGGCAGAAAATTTTGGCGGAGTCTGTTCGATAATTCCGATAAAATTTTGTAAAATATTTTTGAAGTCGTCACGATCAGGCAAATCCAAACTGCTTGATTGATTTAAAATATTTCCCGTGATGTCACCTGTATCAGTTTCGACACCAAAAAAAATTTCGGCGCGATAAGATTTGTCACAATCGCCGAGATATTCAAGAAATTTTGTTGCACGACCGACAGCAACAGGCAAAACTCCGACTGCAAACGGATCAAGAGTTCCTGCGTGACCGACTTTTTTTGTATTTAAAATTTTTCTTACGCGATAAACGACATCGTGACTTGTCATATTCGCGATTTTGTTTATATTTAAAAATCCGTCTTTCATTTCAATCCGATTATTGATTTTTCAATTTCATTCAATAAAATTTGTTTGGCGACCATGAAAGGAGCACTAATTGAACAGCCTGCTGCACGAATATGACCGCCGCCGCCAAGATTTCTTGCAATCGCTGACACATCAACCGTTCTTGAGCGCATACTTACACGACACAAATTTCTTTCTTTGCAAGTCAACAAAAATGCAATTTCAACGCCGTCAATCACACGAATTAAATCAATAATACCTTCGGTCGTATCGACTATGTGAGAAATTTCTTCGCTGACAAATAAGCCGCAAACTTTGCCTTCAAAGAAAAATTCAACCGTCTTTAAAGTTTCGGCAAGACCTTTGAAATCGGCAAGAGATTTTCTTTCCATTTCTTCGGCAATTACATTCGGTTTAACTCCCGCCTCAACTAAATCTGCAGCGACTCTTAGCGTATTCGGTTTTGTGTTTGCATAATTAAAAAATCCCGTGTCCGTCGCAAGTCCGGCATAAAGACAATGAGCAATATCCAGCGTCAATTTGAAATTTATAATTTTTGTCAATTCATAAATAATTTCACAAGTGGCGGCGGCATTGGGATTCAAAAACAACCAATCAACAGAATTTCCTTCATTGGTGATATGATGATCGATATTTAAAATCGGAGCGTCGATCATATTCAATACGCGGCCTATTCTGTCCGGCTGAGTATCCAAAATAATCATCAAATCGGCAGAAATTTTTTCATTGTTTTCAATTGGACGATTAATTGATTGAACACGCGGCAATATATTAAATTTGAAAGGAATTGAGTCATCAATAAAAACCGTAACATCTTTATTTAAAATTTCCAAAATTTGCATGAGTGCCAAAGAACTGCCGATTGCATCGCCGTCAGGATTAATATGAGCGGTAACGATAATTTTTTGAGCCGATTTAATTTTGTCGGTCACTTCCGATAACGTTATTTTCATTTTCAGATTCACGCTCCTTTTCAACTTGAAGAAGCAATTTTTGAATTTTTTCGGAATAATCCAAAGAAGTATCGAGCGCAAATTCAATAGTCGGAGTAAATCTCAAGCGAATTCTTTTACCGATTTCGCGACGAATAAATCCGAGACAAGATTGAAGACCTGCCCAAGATTCTTTAACCTTTTCATCATTGCCCATTATGCTTACAAAAACTTTTGCATCTCTCAAATCACCGGTGACTGAAACGTGAGTGACTGTAACAAATCCGATTCGCGGATCTTTTAAATCGCTCAACAGCATTTTTGAAATTTCCTGCTTAATAAGTTCCTGTAATTTTTCTACTCTTAATTGACTCATAATTTATTGTCCTCAGCCGCGTGACGAGCTTCAGCTTCTTTGTTCACGTCTGAAATATTCGTTTCGATCTCTTCCATTGTGTACGCCTCGATTATGTCTCCTTCTTTGAAGTCGCGGTAATCGACAATCGAAATTCCACATTCATAACCTGCGGCAACTTCTTTTACTTCATCTTTAAATCTGCGAAGAGAATCTATCAAACCGTCGAAAACTTCAACATTGTCACGCAGAATACGAATTTTTGAATTGTTGTAAATTTTTCCGTCAAGAACATATGAACCTGCAACAAGTGCTTTAGAAAATTTCATAACCTTGCGAATTTCAACATGTCCTTGAATATTTTCTTTAAATTTCGGAGCAAGAAGACCACTCATGGCAGCCTGCACATCGTTGATTGCATCATAAATTACGCGATAAGTTCTGATGTCGATCGACTCCGAATCTGCAAGTCGGCGAGCATTGTTGTCGGGACGAACATTAAACGCAATAATTAAAGCATTCGATGCGGAGGCAAGCATAATATCTGATTCATTGACTGCACCGACACCGCTGTGAACGATTGTTACACGAACTTCATCATTTTTGTTGAGTTGAAGAAGTGAATTTGCAAGAGCTTCAATCGAACCTTGAACGTCCGCCTTGATAACGATATTGAGGTCTTTAATTGAACCTTCCTGAATTTGTTGAAATAAACTGTCGAGCGAAACTTTTTTCTTGCTGATGAGTTCGGTTCTCTGTTGAGCCTGACGATGTTCGGCGATTGATTTTGCCAATTTTTCATCAAGAGCCGCGAGAATATCACCGGCAGCAGGAACGTCACTCAATCCCAAAACTTCAACAGGTACTGAAGGACCGGCTTTTTTGACATTGTCGCCACGATCGTTAATCATTGCGCGAACTTTTCCGTGAACAGTTCCTGCGATAATCGAATCGCCGATTTTCAAAGTTCCGTTTTGAACCAGAACAGTTGCAACAGGTCCACGTCCTTTATCAAGCTGTGCCTCAATTATAACTCCTCTTGCATCGCGATTGGGATTTGCTTTTAACTCTTCGACTTCAGCAACGAGCAAAATATTTTCAAGGAGGTCTTCAATTCCGATTTGTTTTTTTGCAGAGACAGGAACCATAATTGTTTGACCGCCGTATTCTTCAGGAACAAGTTCATGCTCCATTAATTCCTGTTTAACTCTTTCGGGATTTGCACCGGGTTTATCAATTTTATTAATTGCAACGATAATAGGAACTCCTGCCGATTTTGCATGATTGATAGCCTCTATCGTCTGCGGCATTACTCCGTCATCGGCGGCGACGACCAAAACAGCAATATCCGTAACTTGTGCGCCGCGTGCTCTCATTGCAGTAAATGCCTCATGTCCCGGTGTGTCGAGGAAAACAATTTTTTTATTGTTGATTGAAACTTGATAAGCTCCGATATGCTGAGTGATTCCGCCTGCTTCGCTTTTCGTGACTGAAGTTTTTCTTATAACATCGAGCAACGAAGTTTTTCCGTGATCGACATGTCCCATAACTGTTACAACCGGTGGACGCAATTTTAAATCGTGAGGATCGTCTTCAATTTCGGGGATTAAAGTCGGATCAACTTCAGGCGGCAATTCTTCGACGCTTACGCCAAATTCTGCCGCAACCAAGACTGCTGTATCAAAATCAATTTCCTGATTGATACTTGCCGCGACTTTGAACGAAATGAAAAGTTTTTTGATGACTTCCGACGCTGTACAGCTCATTTTGCTTGCAAGGTCTTTTACTGCTATCATTTCGCCGACTTTAATATGTGTCGGTCTGGCAATTTCTGCCTTGTGAACAATTTGCGGCTTTTTCTTTTTCTTTACGGAACGATAATTACTGTTTGCATTGGCGTAATTGGCGGCATTTTTTGGATTAACATTTTTAAATTCTTTGTTTCCTCTTTGACTGCGATTTTTGCCGCGTTCACCTTCTCCATCGCGATTTCTTCGACTTTCTCTGTTTCTTTCGCGATTTTCATGGTCTGAACGTTTTGAAGAATCTTTATTCATTCCGTGACGACTTTGTTTTTCGGGACGATCCGCTCTTTCGTTGCGTTCAGTTCGTTCCGAGCGTTCACTTCTTTCCGATCTTTCCGATCTTTCTGCTTTTTCAATTCTTTCTGCTCTTTCAGTTCGTTCGGCTCTTTCAAATCGTTCCGTCTTTTCAAAATGTTCGGATCGATTTTCACGCGGTTTTAAATTTGAATCGCGGCGTTTTTCCTGCGGACGATCTTTTAAATCGGTTTTAGGTTGAACGGGAACAGTTGAAGATTGTTGAACTTGTGAATTTTGCTCCGATTGATGATTTTGATTTTGCGGATTTTGGTTTTGTTGCGTTTTTTGTCGGCGATATTTTGTTCGATAATTGTCACGATTATTTTTTTCATTTTTTTGCTGTGATGAATTTTGCTGCGTTTGAGAATCTTTTTGCTGCGGTTGCGTTGACGGCTTTTTATTTTCCTCCGTATTTTCGGTTGATTTTAATCTCTTCGGAAATGAATTTTTAATCAACTGACAAGCCTCTTCGCTTATGGCACTAAAATGATTCGCCACTTTGATTTTGTTTTTCTTCAAAAAATCTACCAACAATTTGCTGTCTTGATTTAATTCTTTAGCCAGCTCAAAAATTCTGTACTTCTGTTGGGTTTTCGACATATATCCACCCCCGGTTTAATTCGGAATGATATTTTCCAATTCCATTTTTATTTTATCGTAAATATCTGAAGATATTTTCATTTTAAATGCACGATCAAGTTGTCGGCGTTTCAATGCTTTTTTTAGACATTCGATATTTTTGCAGAGATACGCACCATGCCCGGGAGCTTTCCCTGTCAAATCTGTTTTTATTTCATTACTCGGCGTTTTTACTATTCGAAACATTTCATATTTATTTTGAATTTTTCTGCATCCAATGCAATTTCTTTGAGCAATGACTTTTTTTATTTTTGACATATCAATCACATATTATATATTTTTTTATTCAGTTGCCTCATTTTGTTTTTGGAAAAATTTTTTCTTCTTGCGCTTTTTCTTTTTCGGTCTGAGTTGTACTTGATGCATATCTGCAGGTACTTCAGTAAGTTTTGATTGATCGACGCTTTTTATATCTATTTTCCAGCCTGTCAATTTTGCCGCAAGTCTTGCATTTTGTCCTTCCTTGCCGATTGCCAGCGATAACTGATTGTTCGGTACTACTGCACGCGCCGTTTTTTCTTCTTCATTGACCCATATATTTCTGACTTTTGCAGGACTGAGTGCATTTGCAATATATTTTCCAGATTCTTGATCCCATTTAATCAAATCTATTTTTTCATTTCCGCCTATTTCGTCAATAATTGCCTGTATACGAACGCCTTTATCTCCTATACATGTGCCGACGGGATCTATATTTTCGTCTTTGGTTATTACCGAAACTTTTGAACGCATACCGGGTTCACGCACTATTGATTTTATTTCGATGATTCCGTCCTGAATTTCGGGAACTTCCATTTCAAACAATTTTTTCAAAAGTCCCGGATGTGTTCGCGAAACGTAAATTTGAGGTCCTTTATTTCCTTTTTTTACTTCTGCTATATATGCTTTTATATGCTGTCCGAGTTTATATCTTTCACTTCTTATTTGTTCACTTTGCAAAAGAACTGCCTCTGCTTTTCCGATGTCGATTATCACGTCTCCGTTTTCAATTCTGACAACCGTTCCGCTTACTATGTCGTTTTCTTTTCCACTGAATTCGTCATAAAGCATACCGCGTTCAACTTCGCGTATTCTTTGCACCACAAATTGTTTTGCCGCCTGTGCTGCTATTCTTCCAAAATTTCGCGGCGTAACTTCTATTTTCACCACGTCGTCAATTTCATATGACGGATCAATTTTTTTTGCCTGTGACAATGAAATTTCCGTGATAGGATCAATCGGTATCAATTCATCTTCTATAACCGTTTTCAATGCGTAAACATGATATGCGCCTGTCTCTCGATCCAAATTTACTTCGACATTCTGCGCGGAATCAAAATTTTTTTTGTAAGCCGTTTCAAGTGCCTTTTCAATCGCATCAAACATCATTTCTTCCGAAACGTCGCGCTCAATGCAAAGTGCCTTCAATGCATCCAAAAAATTTACGGTTTCGGGAACATTTTTTTTAACAGCCAAAATTTTTATCCTCCGATATTTTAATTAGAATTTTAAAAATCAACGTGCAATCTGACGGAAGAAATTTTATTCAATGGAAATTCTTGTTGATCTTTAATTTTCAAAAAAACACCGTCATAGTCTTCAAGGATTCCCGTTATTGATTTTTTTCCGTCGAACGGCTCATAAAATGTAACGTCAACGCTTTTTCCGTTTTCTCTGACGAAATCGCGCGGCTTTCTTAAAAGTCTGTCCAGTCCGGGCGATGATACTTCCAAAATATATTGACTTTGTATCAAATTTTTTTCGTCGAGAATTTTTCCGACTGCCTCACTAATTTTTTGGCAGTCATCCAATCCAACGCCGCCTTCTTTGTCAATGAAAATTCTCAAATACCAATCCTTTTCTTTAACATATTCCACATCTACCAGTTCATAATTTCCTATCATCAATTTGAGAATTCCTTTTGCAATCTCCTCAACTTGATTTTCTATTTTAGACATTTCGAGCCTCCGATGCAAAAAATTTTTTAAAGCTCATACAATTTGAAAGAGTGGACGGCGTGCCCACTCTCGAACCATTCCAAAAAATTTAAATCAGTATATCAAAAAAGTTTTTTCATGTCAATAAATCAAATAAAAATTTAGCATTAATCTTGACATAAGACGATAAATATTATATTATAAATGAAAATTTGCTGAAAGCGTGATTTGTGAAGGAGCGGCAAAGATGAAAAAATTTTTGATATTAATCATGGCAATAATTTTTGCAGCAGGCGGATTTATATTCTGGCTCTATAATAGAGAACGCGGCGGAGTTCCGATTTTGTCATACCACAGAGTCAATGACATAGATAAAGATCAAATGACAATGTCGATTGAAGACTTCGACGCGCAAATGAAATATCTTGCTGACAACGGATACACGTTCATAACGCCTGACGAATTGCTCGACGCTTGGGATTCGGAATCAAATAATTTGCCTGAAAATCCGATTATAATTACTTTTGATGACGGTTACCTTGACATGTACAAAAATGTTTTTCCAATTCTTCAAAAATATAACGCAAAGGCAACTCTTTTCGTCATAACCGATTATTTAAATTTGTATCCGAATTATCTGACGTGGACGCAGGCGAGAGAAATGCAGTCAAGTGGTTTGGTTGATATTGAAAGCCACACATTGAGCCATCACGATTTGACGGACAAATATTTATCGGATATTGAAATTCGCAATCAATTATATTTTTCAAAGCAGGCGATTGAATGGTATCTGAAAAAACCTGCAAATTTTGTTGCATATCCAGGCGGAATGTATACTCAAGAAGTTGAAGATTTAACGAGAGATGTCGGTTATCGCGGAGCATTCGTCGTTGATTACGGACTCGCTCACAAATTTCTTGAGCATTATGTTTTGCCTCGCATTCCGATTTTCGGTAACAATTCATATCCTCAACTGCGTTTTAAAATGAGACTTTTGGGCGCACCGATTATATCTCCGCTGATGAGATTCAAGGAGCGTTTGACAAAAGACGGAAACGGATTTGTTGCAGATTTAATTTGGATTCCTTAAGGTGATATAAATGGATTTTTCTAAACTTGATACGGAACAGAGAAATGAAAATACATTAAACATTGACAAACTCGATACATTTTCAATGTTAAAATTAATTAATGATGAAGATAAAAAAGTTGCATTTGCAGTTGAAAAAGAATTGAAAAAAATTTCTGAGGCAGTAGATTTGATAGCCGAAAAAATTTCAAAAGGCGGTAGATTATTTTATATCGGAGCAGGTACTTCAGGACGACTCGGAATATTGGATGCATCGGAATGTCCGCCTACTTTCGGAGTTTCAAAAAATCTTGTTCAAGGAATAATAGCTGGAGGAAATGACGCGCTGATTTCAAGCATAGAAGGAGCAGAAGACGATCAACAACAGGCAATTTCGGATTTGAAGGAAAGAAATTTTAATTCGTCCGACGTGTTGGCAGGAATTGCCGCATCGGGCCGCACGCCTTATGTTGTTTCCGCAATAAATTTCGCAAAATCTTTAAATGCAAAAACAATTTCAATCTCATGCGTGAAAAATTCAAAAATGTCATCCATCGCCGATATATCAATTAATCCGATAACCGGCGCGGAAGTTATAACCGGTTCGACGAGACTAAAAGCCGGAACTGCGACGAAGTTAATATTGAATATGCTTACGACCGGAACGATGATAAAACTCGGAAAAGTTTACGGCAATTTAATGGTTGACGTTCGGGCGACGAATGAAAAACTCAGAGCGCGAGCCTTGAGAATAGTAATCGAGGCGGCGAATTGTTCCGAAAAAATTGCAGTCGACGCACTTTCAAAAACAAACGGAAGTGCAAAGGCGGCGATTGATTTAATTCTTAAAAATCGGGCGGCAGACAGATGAGCCTGTTGGTCGCCTATTAATTTTGAGAGGTGAAACTATGGTTAAAATGAAAAACGGTATATCGGTTTATTCTGGATTAAATTGTTCTATTGAGGAAAATATCGCGCTGATAGAAACGGCGGCAGAATTTGGATTGAAACGTCTCTTTACTTCCGTAAACATTCCTGAGGCGGATTCGGGATCAGATGATTTTGCAATAATACTTGCGACGGCGATCGAAAAAGATTTTGAAATTATTTTAGATATAACGCCTGAAACAATTTCGACTTTTGATTTCGCACTCGATTTTGAACAAATCACTCCGAGACTGGACGATGGATTTAATCCGATGCAAATATCGGCATTGAGTCATATTCGTCCGATAATGCTCAACGCATCAACAGTCAGCGAAAATCTTTTGATAACGTTGACTGAACTTGAGGCGGATTTTGCCAACATTTCGGCATTGCACAATTTTTATCCTCAAATTTATTCGGGACTTGATGCAAATTATTTCAAGGAACAAAATCAAATGCTGCATCGATTCGGAATAGAAACGGGAGCATTTGCGGCAACACTTAACGGTCGTCGTCGTCCGCCGCTCATGGAAGGACTGCCGACGATTGAATTTACAAGAAATTTTTCGACGGATTTTTCGGCACGTTATCTTACGGCATTGGGAACTGACTTTGTAATGATTTCGGATTCATTGCCGACGATTGACGAATGTGCCGACATTGCGAATTTGAAAGCCGATGAAATTGTTTTCAATGCGACTTTGAACAATGAAGATTCGACGATTAAAAATTTTTTGTCGAAAACATTTATCAGCAGACCTGAAATTTCTCCGTGTATAGTCAGAGCGGCAAATTCGCGAAATTCGGGAGAAACAATTTTTGACGACATTCCTCAATCGAGAAGAGTCGGAGACATTACAATCAATAATGTGAATTTCGGTCGATATATGGGAGAAGTTCAAATTGCAAAAATTGATTTGCCTGCAGATGTTCGCGTCAATTCCGCAGCTCATATCGTCGATACGGATTTAATACTTTTGGAATGTTTGGGATCAAATAAAAAATTTTCATTCAGATTTGTTTGATAAATTAACTTCGTTTTTTCTGAGGAAAGGTTTTATCTTATGAAATCATCTTTAATAATTATTTTAATGACGGCATTTGCGATGTTTTTTATTGACGTTGGCAATTCAATCGCATATGCTTCGCCGACACTTTCGATTAATTCGACAGGCTCGGATGTAAAAATACTGCAGGAAAAATTAAAAGATCTGGGCTATGAAATTTCGGTAATAGACGGCGAATTTGGACCTGAAACGAAAAGAGCAGTTGAACAATTTCAAACTGACAACAAATTAAGCGTAACGGGAACAGTAAACAATTCGACGTGGAGAGCCTTAAAAAATGCAAAGCCGCTGAAATTAGTAAAAATTACCGACAAAAAAATAAAAAATGAAATAAAATCCGAAAATAATTTATCGGGAAAATTCATTGATAACAGATTGGTACCGCTCGGAAGATATTTTTTGAACAAAGCGAAAGCGAAAGCGGTAGTGGAGACCGGCAAAAAATATATCGGCGTACCTTATGTATTCGGCGGCACGACACCTGCAGGATTTGATTGCTCCGGATTTTTGCAATATATATTTAAGCAAAACGGCATGACGATTCCACGACTTGCAGATGAACAATATCAACTCGGCAAAAAAGTAAAAACATCTGAACTTGAATTGGGCGATTTGGTATTTTTCACGACATATGAACCCGGAGTGTCACATTGCGGAATATATGTCGGCAACGGAAAATTTTTACATACGTCATCAAGTCGAGGCGTGAGAATTGACGATTTAAATAATGTTTATTGGGCACCGAGATTTTACGGCGCAAAAAAAATTGTGGAAGTATAATTGATGAGAAAGATTTTAAAAAATAAAAGAGACTGCCAATCCGGAAGGACGAGCAGTCTTTTAAAATGTCATCAATCAAAAA
>CAJOPN010000060.1 GCA_905236285.1 uncultured Selenomonadaceae bacterium
TCAATTTATCAATTTACCAAGTCAATCAGAGACAAAATCTCAAAACTCAACGAAAAAGGTCAAGGCATGGTTGAATATGCAATCATTATTGCGGTTATTGCTGCCATTGCATTTACGGTGTTCGGCGGTGATTCTGAAAATAATACGGGGCTTAGTGGTACAATTAAACAAGCCTTTAATAAGGCTGATCAAAAAGTTAATAGTGTTACAGATAGTACAGATAGTACAGGTAGTCAACAATGATATTGCAGATGTCTAATCAAAATTAAAAAAAATAATATTTGATAAAAAATTTTCAGTTTCCGATTTTTGGAGACTTTTTTTTTAAGGAGCTGTATTTTCTATGTTAAAACAGAAAGGTCAATCTGCGGTCGAATTGGCGATTATATTGCCGACGTTTTTTACATTTATTTTTGCCATAATTTATACAGGAATCATGTTCATGGATTACATTCAATTCAGCAATGCCGCAAGATCTGTTGCACGAGATATTGCCTTAGAAAAAAATCCGACTGCAAGATCAGAAATTATCAAAGAAATAAAAGGAGAAATTGTTAAAGATAAAAAATATTTGGATCGATACGTCAATCCGATAACGACTTTATATAATACAAAATTTGATGCAAATCCAATCAATGACGAAAAAGATATAGAAGTTACTGTAAGTTTTGAACGTAATGATGAAAATTTTCCGCTGCTTTTGGACGAACTGAATTTTCCGCCTAAAAATTTGAATCCGATTAAATATACAATGCCGTTGGAAAAATCGGAAGGATAAAAAAAGAAAGGCTGTGAAATATATGAGACCTTTAACATTATTGGAACGCTTGGGCAATGACAAGGACAAGGACAAGGACAAGAAAAAACGTTCGGAACGCAAGATAACAAATCCGCTTGATCATATAAATCTGCCTGATGATGTTCAAATGCCGGGTCAATCGCCGGAAACCGTAAGCGGAAATCAAAATTACAGTCAAATTCAGCAGCAAAAGAAAAATGAAACTCGAATTGAGGCATCAGCATTCGCCGGCAGACATTCAAATATCAGTCAAAACGATTCAATTCAACAATTAAAACTTGCAATTCACAGGCGTATAGTCGATGAAATGACACCCCAAGAAGAAAAACTTTTACTTCAAGGCGAAAGTGCACGCGAACAAATTAAAAATGTTATATCTGCATACAGTTCTCGTGAAATATCTGAAAGCAGTCAAATTTTAACGCGAGGTGAACGTTTACAACTTGTTGATGATATTTGTAACGAACTTCTCGGACTCGGACCACTTGAGCCTTTGCTTAAAGATGAATCTGTCACAGAAATTATGGTCAACGGTCCAAAAGATATATTTATCGAACAAAACGGCAATTTGGAACTCACGGATATAAGATTTTATGATGAAACGCATTTGATGAACATAATCGAACGTATTTTACATCCTATCGGCCGCCGCGTTGATGAATCTTCGCCGCTTGTTGATGCTCGTCTTGCCGATGGTTCTCGTGTAAATATCATAATTCCGCCGCTGTCTCTGGTTGGTCCTGCCGTTACGATAAGAAAATTTTCAAAGAATGCTCTTTCAATGAATGATTTAATAAAATTCGGTACTCTTAACGAAAATATGGTCAAATTTCTTGAGGCTTGCATTAAAGCCAGACTTAATATTTTGGTAAGCGGCGGCACAGGCTCCGGCAAAACTACTACTTTGAATGCTCTCTCTTCATTCATTCCGGAAGACGAACGTATTATCACTATTGAAGACGCGGCTGAATTAAGACTTCAGCAAAAACATGTAGTATCTCTTGAGTCACGACCTGCAAATCTCGAAGGCAGCGGCGAAATTACTATTCGTGATTTGGTAAGAAATGCTCTTCGTATGAGACCGAACAGAATAATTGTCGGCGAAGTTCGTTCAGGTGAAGCTCTCGACATGCTCCAAGCCATGAACACAGGTCACGACGGTTCTTTGACGACTGCTCATGCCAATACTCCGCGTGATTCGTTGAGTCGTCTTGAAACTATGGTATTGATGACGGGAATGGATATGCCGGTTAAAGCTATACGTACTCAAATATCTTCGGCAATAGATTTGATTTTGCAGCAATCAAGAATTCGTGACGGTAGCAGGAAAATTACTCATATAACAGAAGTACAAGGTATGGAAGGTGAAACAATTATATTGCAGGATTTGTTTAAATATGTGCAAGATTATATTGATGATAACGGCAAATCAATCGGACATTTTGAGGCTACCAGACTTCAACCGAATTTTATGGACAAATTTCATATGAATGGTGTAGAATTGCCAGTGTCACTATTTCGATAAATATTAAATTTGATGAGGCGATAATATGATTTTGGGACTTGCAATATTTGGCGGCATTTTTTGGTTTTTATATTTAACTTTGATTCTTTATGCAAAGCAGACACCTGAGGCTCAAGTTCGCCGCCGTCTGCACATTCTTATCAAGCGTGCGGAAGAATCGAGAGCAAAAACAAAATCAGAAAAATTACCCGATAAATTAAACGATGAAACAAAAAAAGATATTCAGTCAAATTCAGATTTATTAATCAAAAAAAATTTTTCCGAACGAGTATTCAAACCGATTTTGCATAAATTTGAAAACGGTCTGAATAAATTAGCTCCGACGGAATTGATTAAAATGATTGAAGACAGAATATTTCGAGCAGGCAAGCAGGGAATATGGAGCGTAAGCAGATTGGCGGCATTATGGGTTTTATCGTTTGCAGCAGGTACTTTATCTGCGTTTATGTATATTCGTTATTCACAACTTCAATTCTCTCAAAACATCATTATATTATTAATAGGTGCGATTGTCGGTTCGGTATTGCCGTTTTTAATTATGAACTCCAAAATAAAAGAACGCAAAAAAGCCCTTCGTCGTCAGTTGCCTGAATTTCTCGATCTTTTATGTGTAAGTGTGCAGGCAGGACTTTCATTTGAAGGTGCGGTTTCAAAAATTGTATCACGAATGAAAGGTGCACTTGTTGACGAATTTAAAAGAATGCAAAGTGACGTAAGTTTGGGAATGCCGCATCAATATGCTTTAACACAATTAGCGAAACGTTGTGACTTGGAAGAAATGTATCTTTTTACATCTTCAGTAATTCAGGCTGAACGATTGGGAACGAGTATGTCACGCACATTAAAAATGCAGGCAGATAATATGCGTGACAGACACAAACAATATGTAAAGGCTGAGGCATTGAAAGCACCGGTAAAAATAATATTTCCGATGGTAATTTTTATTTTTCCAGCGATATTTGTCGTATTATTATTTCCGGCAATACTGTCACTTATGAAAACTCTGGGAAATTAACAAAACTATTCATTTATCAAATTTTCCAGAGTTTCAAAAAGAACATCAGGTTCTACAGGTTTGCTCAAATGTGCATTAAGTCCTGCTTGAAGGCTTCGTTGAACGTCCTCATCAAAGGCGTTTGCAGTCAGAGCAATAATTGGAATAGTGGCAGCATCAGTTCGTTTAGAGGCACGTATTGTTCTGGTTGCGGTAAGTCCGTCCATCTCCGGCATACGCATATCCATGAGAATTGCATCGTAATATCCTTCAGGCTTTGACTCATATAAATTAACCGCTTCTTTTCCATTTACGGCAAGATCTGTTTCCATTTCGCGCATTGATAACACTTGAATCATAATTTGAGCGTTGACTTCCATATCTTCTGCCAATAATATATGTCGACCTTTTAAATCGGCTTTATTTTTTTTGACAGAAGAAGTCGGTTTCTTTTTCTTCAGTACATTTTTCAATTCATTGATTAAATTTTCAGAGAAAAGAGGTTTTGCTATAAAGCTGTCTACACCTGCCAAAGTCGCCTCTTCAAAAATATCGTCCCAGTTATATGCCGTCAAAATAATGATTGCAGTTTCTTTACCGATAATTGAACGAATTTGTCTGGTTGTTTCAACTCCATCCATTTCCGGCATCTGCCAATCTACTATAATCAGATTGAATGGCTCTCGTCTTGCTTGGCTGAGTTTAATCGTTTCAACCGCCATTTGACCGGATTGAACTGTTTCTGCCGATATTCCTATTTGTGACAAAACCAATTTAGCCTGATTGCAAGCAACGAGGTCATCATCAATTACGAGTACTTTCATATCCTGCACAAGTATTTCTATATCATCTGATTCACTCGAAAATTTTCTGTTAGAATCCATTAATGTAATGTTTACGACAAATGTTGTTCCTACGTTTTTTTCACTTTCTACGCTGATTTCGCCGTTCATCATATCGACAATTCTTTTTGTGATTGCCATTCCAAGACCGGAACTTCCGTATTTATTTGTTGCTCCCGAATCTTCTTGACTGAATGTATCAAATATTTTTGGCAGATATTCTTTGCTCATGCCGATACCGGTATCACTAATTTTGAATTGCAGAGTAGATTTTCCGTTAAAGCCGCCGATTTTTCCTACTTCCAATTCAATCTTGCCGCCTTTGGAAGTGAATTTTACGGCATTACCAAGAATATTTATAAGTACTTGACGAAGCTTTGTATCGTCTCCTATGTAATAGTCGTTCAGTTGTCCGTTGATGTGACAATTATATTCTAATCCTTTTTCTTTACATTGTCCGCTGAAAATAACGTTAATCTGCTCTATCAATTTTGAAAACGCAAATTCTTCATTCTTCAACATCATACGACCGGATTCAATTTTGCTCATATCCAAAATGTCGTTTATCAAGCTCAGCAAATGTTTTGCACTACTGCCTATCTTTTCAAGATAATCTCTTGTTACAACCGACAAATTCGGCTCATTTAGTGCAAGCGCATCTAATCCAATTATTGCATTCATCGGTGTACGAATTTCATGTGACATATTAGAAAGAAATATCGTTTTGGCTTTGCTTGCTTCTTTTGCAGTTTTTAATGCTTCGCTGAGAGCTTGATTTTTTGCGAGTGAATCTCTCATTTCTGCGTCAATATCCGTAAATCCTACACCAATTGCATTTATGTATTCATCTGAATTTTTTTTATCTTTATTGACATCTGCTATTCGAAGCATTTCATAGCGTTCTGCGTCGTTTTTCCTCACCAAGTAACGACAAGCAATAATTACATTTTTTTTTAATTCCGAGCGAATATTCTCAGGTTTTATGAAATCAAGAAATGCTTTTTTGTGTTCTTCCGAAACATATTCATTGGCATATTTTGTAAAAGTTCCCATGAAACCGAAAGTATCGCCTTGTACAAAAATTGCATCATCAGAATCGTTTCTGATACAAGTCGCCTGATCTGTATCAAGAGTAACATAATAAACGCTCTTATAGTCTGAAGCAAGAGCAGTAATCATACTGTCCTGCTGTGCTCGTTTTTTCTCCTGCTCCAAAAGCTCGTCCTGCAGAGAAATTCGTTCTTCCATTTCCTGCTGCAACATTTCCGCTGTTTCTCTCTCAAGTGCAAGTTTTGAGGCTTTTCGAGTCTGTTTAATCATCAATGCAAATATTAATATCAGCACTAATGCAGTAAGAATCGACATAGACAGACTTCTTTTCAGAATGCCGTCTGAAATGGTATCAATTTGTTCGCTAATCACACTTTCGCGTATCAGATACGTAAGCATCCAATTTGTACGGTGTACGGGAACATAATACATAGTTTCTTTGACATCGTTATAAGTAAATGAAGTTACGCCTCTTTGTCCTTTTGAAAAGTCATCACGAATTTTTTCGATATTGTATTCGTCTTCAAAATCAGCATTTTTCATTGCCGAAATCAAATTATTTTCGCTGGCAAGACCGCCCAATACCATATTTGTCAGCGAATAACCTTCTGCTGTATAGATATTGCAAAAAGTCGTATTGTTGGAGCCGGATTGCAGAGAAATATTTCGGAGCATATATTCCATATCAATTTCCATGAAACAAACAACCAAAAAGTGACCTTCAAAAGGCAATCGATCCGTCGGCATAGCTATTATGACCTTAACATTCTCATCATAAGATTTAATTGAGATTTCCGGCTCAGAAATTGACTTATAATCAAATGCATATTGGTCAATATCGGTTCTTGTTCCTCTCGAAGTATAAATTAAACCTTCTTCATTCACAAAAGCAAATTTTTCCAATCCGTAAAGCTGTCTCATTCTCAACTGATACGCTTGAAGATTTTCCGTCGAACTTAAATCTTCTTTAGTCAAAAGACCGATTGCCACATCTAAATCGCCGATGTAGTCATTCAAAGTAGAAGCAAGTACCTGTTCTCTTCTTCCTGCAAGTTCTTCAAGATAAAGCAGACTCACATTTCTCACGGCTTTTTCTGTATCCCGGCTTGCACTTCTTCCGGTCCAGAGAGTCCCTATGATTAGCAGCAATGCTACAACGATACTGCCTGTAATTGCTGCAATCATCGTGTTTCGATTTAAACTTTTCATGATTTAACTTCCAATTAAATTTTCGTTTGATTCGTTTCAATTATACGACCTTCGACTATTGTTCCGATTGCACGACCTTTTAATTTTCTGCCGATGAACGGTGAATGTGAACCGCGAGTATAAAATTTTTTCTCATCAACAATCCATTCAAGATTAGGATCAATAATTGTAACGTCCGCAACATTTCCAACAGATAAATTGCCGCGATTGAGTCCAAAAATTTCGGAAGGTTTGCAAGTCATTTTTGAAATTAAAGTAGGCAAATCAATTTTATTTTCGTGATACAAATCGGTAAGCAAAATTCCCAAAGATGTTTCAAGTCCCGGAAAACCGCTCGGAGCAAAAATATATTCACGATCTTTTTCTTCTGGAGCATGAGGCGAATGATCGGTGACAATAATATCTATCGTGCCGTCAAGAAGTCCTTCAAGACATGCAGCAATATCTTTTTGACTGCGGAGCGGAGGATTAATTTTAGTTGAAGTATTGGAAGGATCGACGAGTTCATCAGTCATTGTCAAATGTTGAGGAGTAACTTCCGCCGTAACTTTTACGCCGCGTTTTTTTGCCTGTCGAACCAATTCAACGGAATTTGCACTTGAAATATGAGCAATATGAACTCTGCCGCCGCTGTATTCCGCAAGCAAAATATCTCTCGCGACTGCTATATCTTCAGCGACTGTAGGACGACCTTTCAAGCCCAAAATTGCACTTCTCTCACTTTCATTCATTACGCCGCCTTCGCAAAGTGTCGTTTCTTCTTCGTGGCAAATTATTATTTTTCCGAACGGCTGCAAGTAGTCAAGTGCATTCAAAAAAATTCTTGCATTGTCGTCAAAATGTCCGTCATCAGAAAATGCAACTGCACCTTCTTGAATCATGTCACCGACTTCGGCAAGTTCAGCTCCCTTTTGTCCTTTCGTCAATGCTCCGATTATCTCAATGTTAATTATTCCGACTTCTTTGGCTCGTGCTTTCATTGCTCTGACGAGTGCCGCGTTATCA
>CAJOPN010000061.1 GCA_905236285.1 uncultured Selenomonadaceae bacterium
GATTATGAAAACTTTTTATGACAGGCTCTAAATTTAATGCACCGATTGATATTCGCGGATCAATTACAGCTGTTGATACTTGATCCGAAATGACATGAACATTTGTTTTTGCTTTTTCGTAACCATCGACAAGTCCGAAATTTGCTACAGTAAAAACAAATTCATCGGCAAGAAGTGACAAATCAACTGTTTTAAGCGAAGGACCGTTTCCAAGAATAAAGCAGCGTTCACCTGCATGAGTATTAAAAAATTTTTTATTTCTTGCAAGCAAATTTTCAATTTGATTTAAATTTTCCATTTTTATGCCGCCTTTCCGTATGAAGAATTGACGGCATTGCAATTTTTAAATGAAATAAATTCTTTATGCTGCAGAATTAAGATTGAATTGTTGCAATACCCCCCCCCCTTGTTGTTCAAAATTGTTGACAAATCTGCTCGAGGAATACTGTCAATCATGGTTAATGAACTGCAATTCACAAGTTTAACGTTTAAAACTTTGTCGCAAAGATAAAATAATTTTTCGAAAGCCAAAAAATAACAATACTCGCAAAAAAAACAATGTGATAAACTGTAAGGAGATTTTATATTTTCGTTTCGTTCTTCTTTTTCATCATCATAAGCATGCAAATTAAAATCAAATTGAGATCTTCCCAATGCTGAATTTATTGTGCCGATGACTGATGTTCCGTCACAACCTAAAAGATAAATTTCTTTAAATCCCATGTAAATCGCGATCACTATCGCATACTGTACGACATTCCAATAACTTGTAATCGGTTTATCAAGTTCAATGGAAATTTGATTGTCCAAAATAGTACCGTGTCTCAAAAGATAATGAAGATTTAAAAGACTTGTCAACCCTGTTTGCTGCATAAAAGGAAGACCTTCCAAATCAATAAAAACGATTGGATTTTGTTTTCCGATATTTAAAAAATTTTCTATGACTTTATTAAAATTGACATCGTTAGATTCGCCTACGGCATTGAAAGCAGCCAAATCTACCACGACATGAACATTTGTTTTTACTTTTTCAAATCCTTCGATAAAACTGAAGAAATTAACCGTGAAAACGAATTCATCGGCAAGAAGAGAAAAATCGACTGTTTTGAGTGAAGGACCGTTTCCCAAAATAAAACAACGTTCCCCGAGATGAGAATTTTTTAACTGCAAATTTCGATTCAAAAACGTTTCAGCAGAAATTTCATTCGGCATATTTTAAAACCACCTTTCTAAAATTATTATAATAAAAAAATTTAACAAAGTCAAAAATTTTGCAGTAGATTAAATAAAAATGCAAAAAAAAATCACTCCGAAGAAAAAATTTCGGAGCGAGATTTTTTAGAAAAATTTTTTAATTTAATGAACAGCTTCCTCAAGTTCTTTTTTTGTAACTTTTCCTTCAGCGACAAGTTCATCAACCCATGCGCCGTGATGATGCATTGCATAATCGGCTTTAATCGTTCCGTTTTTCATTCCTTGAAGCGAATCGGGATTGACACCGACAGCCAAATAAATATGACCGAGTGCCGCCGCAAATCCGATGCCTGCCGCAATTGAATGAACAGGAATCATCCAGGCACGAACCGAATTGTCAATAATTCCGCTGCCGAGCCACAGAACCAATCCCGAACAGACGAGTACACACCAAAGAGCCATTTGAAGAGCAATATTCATTTTTTCGCCGCCGTTATAAAATCCTTGTTTCGGCATTTTCGGATCTTGTCCAAGCAATTCACCCGGAAATTTAACAAGAAATGTCATATCATCTTTATTAAATTTCAAAACTTGACCGATGAGCATTGAATAACCGTCACGAGCAATGAACAATCCGATAATCGGCGTGACAATGAAAATTACCGCGAAAAATTTGTGAGCATTTTGCAAAGTCGAAGTGCCGAGTGCGTTGTAAAGAAATCCAAAATAATTGGGATCGTAAAGCGGCAACGCAGTAATGAACAGCATCAAAAATGAAATTCCGTTGAGCCAATGACACAGAACAAATCCCGCTTTGTGTCTCGGAACAAATTTTTTATCTACCAACATTTTTATCACCACCTTAATGATTTTTTTTGCCCATCATTTTGCTCAGAACAAATAATCCAGCGATACCTGCTGCCGCTCCTACTCCTGCAATTTTTCCGATCGGACGAACGACATCTTTCCAAAGATCAATCGAAGCCGGCGTTTTTGGATTTTCAGGCAAGCCGTAAACCGACGGTTTTTCAGGCAATACATACATCATATGAGTACCGCCGACTCCCTCAGTCGCAGGTCCTATTCCGTACAAATTTGCATTCGGAAAATCTTTTTTTACTTCTTCAATTCTTTTATTGGCAAGTGCAGTCATTTCTTCAATCGTTCCAAAATCTATTGCTTGAGCCGTGCAGGTTTTCGCGCATGAAGGAATCATTCCGTTTTCAATTCTGTCAAAGCACAAATCACATTTGGTCGATTTATTTCGATCTGGATCAACTCTGGGCACATTGAACGGACAATTTGTCGTGCAGTATCCGCAGCCGACACATTTTTCTTCATCAATTACTACTGCGCCGCTGTCAAGTCTGCTGATTGCTCCTTCGGGACATCCTTTCATGCACGCAGGATCTTGACAATGCATACATTGAATTTTTATAAAATCCCAATGAAATTTTCCGTCTTTATCTGTACGTTCATTCATTTTAATCAAATTATAAGTTTTCGATGTCAAATCTGCATGTGATTGATATTGACCTTCAAACGGTGTTGAAAAATCCGCCGGCAAATTATGCCATTGCTTGCAGGCAACCATACATGCACGACAAGCACTACAGCGTGCAACATCGTGGAGCATTGCCATTTCTTTAGCCATTTTTTTCACTTCCTGACTTTTATAAAATTTTTCCGACTAATTTTAATTGAATTTTTTATAATTCTGCTGTTTAGTTTAAATCTTTTTTTCAGCGATCATTGTAATGTTCTCCACGTTGATGATGTCTTTCGTTATCTTCATAATATTTTTGACGTTCTTGACGATCCGAATCATCATAAGGATAGCAATGTTCTCTGTCGCCGTTGTGATAATAACAGCCGCCGTAATAATTTCCGTGATGAGCCGAGACGGTTGAAGTTATTGAAACGTTAAAAAACATTCCGCCAATCAATGCCGCCATCAAAATTTTTTTAGCACTTTTTAAGATTTTCAAAAAAATCATCTCCTCAAAAAATTTTTACTCAAGTAAAATACTTCCGACTTTATGAAAATTTTCTTCTTCGGCAAGCAAATCAAAGTGAATTGTCAGCCAATCATTGAGATAAATTTTTTCGTCGCCTTCTTCATTGTAAGTTTTCAAATAACTTTTACATTCGTCGCAAACATCAATCCGCATTTGAGGTTCTTCGGCAGATTCAAGAATATGCATTTTATACAAATCTTCATTGTCGCAGTAAACGCAGCCGAGACGATTCCAACGCCACATCGTCGAACAGCCTCCGCATTTCAAATAGCGTGCACGGCCTTCATTTTGTTTGCGAAGCTGAGCAAGGACAGGTTTCCTTCCGCATATCGGACAATAATTTTTGAGCCATTTGTCCCAAACGTCAGAAATTTTTAATTCATTCGGAATCAATTTTTCAATTATTGTCTGTTTAATTATTCGTTCAATCGTTTCATTCTGTAAATTTATTTCTTTTAAAGAATTTAAAACTTGTGCAGAATTCTTTTTGACAGCCTCATTTATTTTGATTTGAAAATTTTCATGTTGGAGAATCGGAAGACCATCTTCAACAAGTTTTTGACATTCTTCAATGCTCGGAAATTCAATCGGTTCAATAAATTTAACGGCATTTTCAATCAATTTGTAAAAATTCGCCGACTCTTTCAAAAATGAATGTGCCTCAATATAATTCTGCATTCTTAATTCTTCATTCTGCATTAAAGATTACGCCTTTCTGATGTCGATTAAGCACGCTTTAAATTCTTGTGATTGAGCATTCGGATCGAGTGCGTCAATCGTGATATAATTTCCGCTCGCACCTTTTGAAAGTCCCGTAAATCCCCAGTTATACGGCTGCCAAGTTACAAAAACTTCTTCGCCATTAATCATAAGCGGTTTAATTCTGTCGGTAACCATTGCTTTTTCTTCAATCTCGGCACGAACCGAACGGACTTTAACTTTATCTCCGCTTTTGATTCCAAGTTTATCGGCGAGTTTTTTAGGAATTTCAATAAACGGTTCTTTGACGAGTTCATTAAGCCAAGGAACATTTCGAGTAATTGTTCCGCCGCACCAATGTTCGGCCAATGACGAGCTGCACAGGACATAAGGAAAATCTTCCTTCGTGCCGATTTTTTGCAAATCAGGCATACGCGGATAAATTACACACGGACTGAATTGAGCATTTGGATTATCATGAAGAGCATTTTTCGTCGGAGATTCGACAGGTTCATAAAATTCGGGAATCGGACCGTCAACAGGTGTTGAAGAATGATCGCGAGTTTCACCGTTTTCAACATCGGAATAAGCCGCTGCAAAAATTCTTCCGAGTCCTTCGCCATTCATTCTGAAAGGTTTTTGACCGGCAGGAGTAGAAGGAGCAGCGTTCAAACTTCCGACATCAGGTCTGTCGTAACCTTCCCACATATTCGTTGCGGCATTCCACCAAACAATTTTTTTGTCAGGATCAAAAGGATTTCCGTTTTCATCACATGATGCGCGATTATAGAGGAGATGAATATTGTCAGGCCATACCCAGCCGTAATTCGGATAAATTCCCATGTCGCCGTTGTCTTCCTGCCCGCGACGTTTTGCCATGTGAACGCCTCCGTCACGCATTATTCCTGCATAAATCCACATTCCTGAATTTGTCGTGCCGTCATCTTTTATTTCACCTATTCCGTTTAAAAGATGTCCCGTTGACAAATCATATCCGTTTACTTCTCGCATGATATGTTCAACCATGTGTTCTTTCGGATAATTCCATGTCAATAATTTTATCGGCTGATCTTTCGGATCGGTTGAATTTGCATAAAGTTCGCGAATTCTTCTCCAGAGCATATCGCAAATTTCATAATCCGGCTTTGAATCGCCGACTTTATCCGGTCCCGCCATTCTCCATTGAATCATTCGCATTGAATTCGTCATTGTTCCTTCACGTTCAAGATATGAACAGGCAGGAAGAAAAATTACTTCGGTTTTTATATCGGCAGGTTTTAAAAATTCGTCAGAACCTTCGGGATTGTCAGGTCTCTGCCAAAATGCCGCAGTTTCATTGACAAATAAATCTTGATAAATAACCGTGTCCAAATGACAAAGTCCGCGATGAACCATTCCGAGATTCGGATTTGAAACCATCGGATTTTGTCCCGCAAAATAAATACATTTCATTTTGCCTTCGATTGCTTTTTCAAATTGAACATAAATTGAATCGTTCTGACTGGTATTTCTTATCGGTAAAAGTCCGAAACAATAATCATTTTCTTTTGTCGCCGCATCTCCGAACCATGCTTTCAAAAGATTTATCAAAAATTTTGCTCTGAAAGTTCCGTTTGCATGAGTCCATTTCGCAAGCGTATTTGTTTTTTCGGTCGGAAACGGCAAATATCCCGGAAAATATTGAAACATGATTCCGTAATCGGTTGATGCTTGAACATTCGGCTGACCGCGCATTGCATCAATTCCGCCGCCGGGAATTCCGATATTTCCTCTGAGAAGTTGAAGAACCGTAAAGCAACGAATATTTTCAACGCCGATTGTATGCTGAGTCATTCCGAGTGCGTACATAAATACTGCAGGTTTTACGCTGCAATATAATTCAGCCGCCATTTTTATTTCTTCAACACTTGCTCCCGTTATTTCCGAAACTTTTTCAAATGTATAACGACTGTAATGTTGTTTGAGTTTCGACATTACCGTGTTAGGGTCATCAATATTTTCTGATCTCATCGGTTTTCCGTTTGCATCGAGTTGATAACCCCAACTTTCCATATTATATTTTCTCGTCTTTTCATTGTAACCTGTAAAGATTCCGTCGTCGAAACCGAAATCGGGACGAATCAAACAAAAACCGTTTGTGTGAAGTCGAATATATCTTTCGTCATATTTTTTATTTTGAATGACATAATTAATAATTGCACCGAGAAAAGCAATATCTGTACCGGGTCGAATTTGAATAAAATAATCCGCAATTTTTGATGTACGAGTATATCGAACGTCAACGTGCATGATTTTTAAACCGTTCTTTTTCGCATTCATCAAATTTTTTAATCCCATCGGATGACATTCGGCAAGATTTGAGCCTTCAATCCAGGCAAGTTTTGTATTTTTTAAATCGTACCACGGATTTGTCATTGCACCGCGACCGAATGCCGCACTCATTGCCGGAGGAGTATTTGCGTGACAGACGCGCGTTTGATTGTCAATCGACATCATTCCGAGTGCACGAGTCATTTTAACGAGTTGATAACACTCTTCGTTATTTACTTGACTGCCTCCTATTAATCCTATTGCATCAGTTCGCTGAACTTTTACCTGTTCGCCGTTAATCGTTTCGGTATCAATCCAATTTTCATCGCGTGCCTTTTTAATTGCTCTCGCTGCTTTGTCAATCGCCTCTTCCCATGAAATTTCTTCCCAATGATCTGAACCCGGTGCTCTGTAAAGAGGCGTTTTAACTCTTTCGGCTGAATTCGGAATGTGAGAATATCCCAAACCTTTGCTGCAAAGTCCGCCGCGATTAACCGGACAATCTGCCGCTCCTTCAAGCTGAATCAATTTTCCTTCTTTGACGTATCCGATTTGTCCGCAGCCGCATGCACAAAAATGACATGTCGTCGTAAATTCTTTTGCGCCTGTGAGCTTAAATTCTTTCATAATTTCAGCTTTAGCCTTCGGAATGTCAAAGCCGAGATTTGAAAGTGCAAGCCCGAGACTTCCCAAGCCTGTCGCTTTCAAAAAACTTCTTCTGCTCAAGTCCACAAAAATCACTCCTTTCAAAATATAAAACACATAATTTAAAATAAAAAAATTTTTTAAACAAATCCAATTGAATTATATCACATAAAAAAATTTTTTTGAGTAACTTTTATCACATTTAATAAATTTTTTTTTATGTCGTCGAAAATTTTTTATGCAAAAGATTTATCGCGTTGAAAAAGTTTTTTTTTGTGCTATAATAATTTTGAGGTGCGAAAAAATGTCAGAAATAAATAAAAATGATTTGCCTCAACTTCAATGGTTTCCCGGTCACATGAAAAAAGCTCAGCGACTTATCGAAGAAAATTTAAAACTTGTTGACATTGTAATTGAAGTTTTGGACGCAAGAATTCCTTTAAGCAGTCAAAATCCGATGCTCAAAGAAATTTTAAAAAATGAAAAACCGAAATTATTGGCACTTTGCAAATCAGATCTCGCCGATAAAAATGCAACTCAAAATTACATTTCAAAATTCAAAGAAGAAAATATAATTGCCGTTCCGATTGACGCAGCTCACGGAGCAGGAATAAAAAATTTAATTTCAGCGGCAAAATCATTGGCTGAAGAAAAAACTCACAAATTGACGAAACACGGCGCAAAACCTCGAAGTGCCAGAGCAATGATAATCGGAATCCCTAACGTCGGCAAGTCATCATTGATTAACGCATTGGCAGGAATTAATCATACAAAAATTGAAAATCGACCCGGAGTTACTCGCGCCAAACAATGGATTAAAATTGATAACGGCTTGGATCTTCTTGATACACCGGGAATTTTGTGGCCGAAATTTGAAGATCCCGAAGTTGCAATGAAACTTGCCTGGACTTATGCAATCAGCGATGATATTCACGATCTTGAAATTTTGGTCTGTAAACTGCTTGAAACTCTTGCCAAAAAATATCCTCTCGGCTTGATTGAAAGATTTAAACTTGACGAAAATTTAACGCAGGACGGCTTCGAACTTTTGGAAATTATCGGCAGAAAACGCGGCTGTATTCGCAAAGGCAACGTTGTCGATTCAGAAAAAGCTCAGAGAATAATTTTAAATGAATTTCGCAGCGGAAAATTGGGAAGAGTTACACTTGATTGAAGAAATGATGTTGAAATGACGATAAAAGAATTAAAAGAAAAAAAGGCTCTCGAAAAACATAAGGCAGAAGTTGAGAGAGTGAAAAAATTATATGAATATGAAAACGAGGCAGGAAAACAAGGTTATAAATTGATAGCCGGAGTTGATGAAGCGGGACGCGGTTCACTCGCAGGACCTATGATTGTTGCCGCCGTAATTTTGCCGCCGAATATTTTTATTGATCATCTCAATGATTCAAAAAAACTTACTCACAATATGCGTGAAAAAGTTTACACCGAAATTGTTCAAAAGGCGATTTCGATTTCACACGTCGAAGTGGAAATTGAAGAAATTGACGAAATAAATATTTATCAAGCGACATTGAAAGGAATGTATCGTGCAGTAAAAAAATTGTCTGTTCAACCGGATTTTGTTTTGACTGATGCAATGAAGGTTGAATTTGACGAACCGATAAAAACGCGATCAATAATTCGCGGCGATTCACTTTCTGCATCAATCGCGGCAGCATCAATCATTGCAAAAGTTACACGCGACAGAATGACTGACGAATGGGATTTAAAATATCCCGAATACGGATTTTCACACAATCGAGGCTATGGAACAAAAACTCATATTGAGGCAATTTACAATTTTGGCGCAAGTGAAATTCATCGACACAGTTTTGAGCCGGTGAAATCATTATTGAATCCAAAGGAATAATAAAAAATAAGGAAGTGAAATAAATTATGCCGATGGAAGCAGGAGCAATAGGAATAAGACCTGTAAATCAACCGCAGAGACCGGGATCATCGGAAGGTATTCAGCGAAAAGAAGACGGCAGTTCAGGCAGCGGTTTTCGACCTCAAACTAGTGTTGCAATTAAAACCGCCATTGATGATATGGCAGGAGTTCTTTCAAAAATTTCTACCAATGAAAAATTAAGCATGGAAAAATTGCCCGAAGAAGTCAGCCAAGTCGTTAAAAATGTTTTACAGCAGGCTTTTAAAATGGATTCGACTTTATCGCAAGGAATCGGTTCAACTCTTGAAAGTCAACGTTTTTCAATGGAACAGCTTTCAGTTTTTGCAAGAATGTTGACGCAAATAGGAGCTCTTGCCGAAAAAGGTTTTTCAATGGAATTAAGCGATCAAATGGAGTCATTGCTGAAAAATTTTAAAGCGTTGGTAGTCAGCGAAGAAGGCGGAGATACTCTTGAACCTGTTCTTTTATCGAAAGCTGCTTTTGAACTCATCGACTCTAAAAATGCAGAGCAGCTTCCTCAACAATTATATGCAATTCTTTCTACTCTCGCAAAAGGAAATTCAGCACAAATTTCATCTCCGCAAATTCAAGAATCAGAATCAATGGCATTTTTAAATCAACTCGTAAAATATTTTATGCCGAGACCTGCAGCAAATTCTTCCGAAAATCCTCAACAACCTAATCAGCCTCAAACTCAAAATCAGAGACAAGCGGCACAATCTCAGGCACGTCAATTTTTACAATCAATGTTCGGAAATTTGAAAGCTCAACAGGGACAAGCAGGCAATCAAAATGTAAATCAACCTCAACAATTCAATCAGCAAAATTCTCAGCCTCAAATGCAAATTCC
>CAJOPN010000062.1 GCA_905236285.1 uncultured Selenomonadaceae bacterium
AAGCAAAAAAAGAATTGTTGACGAAATGTTTCAAAGGTGAATTGTCAAAAGTTGTTTTTAATTTTTTATTGCTGCTCGTCGATAAACGCAGAATAGGAATATTTGAGGCGATAGAAGAAGAATATCGCAAGCTGTCGAATCGTGAACGTGGAATAATAATTGCAGATGTTACAACGGTTCGCGGAATGAATCGCAAACAGCAGGAACAACTTCAAAAGAAATTGGCGGCAATCACAAACAAAAAGGTACAACTGAGACTTCACGAAGATGAAAAAATACTCGGCGGAGTAATAGTCAAAATCGGTGACAAACGAATTGACGGATCGGTTGCCGGAAGACTTGAATCAATGCGTCAACAACTTATGTCAAATCAAAATTAAGGTAATCGATTAGAGGTGAAAACCATAAATGAAGATAAATCCTGAAGAAATTACCGCGATAATTAAGGAACAGATAAAAAATTACAACGTCGATTTAAATGTTGACGATGTTGGAACAGTCGTTGAGATCGGTGACGGTATAGCACATATTCACGGACTTGATAAAGCGATGTCGGGCGAATTGCTCGATTTCGGCGATGACATTTATGGTCTTGTTTTGAACTTGGAACAGGACAATGTCGGTGCAGTTATACTCGGCGGCGATACGAAAGTTGAAGAAGGACGAACTGTCAAACGCACGGGAAAAATCATGCAGGTACCTGTTGGCGAGGCGATGATTGGTCGCGTAGTCGATGCGCTCGGTCGTCCGATTGACGGCAAAGGTCCGATTCACACAACTCAATCAAGACCTGTTGAATATCCTGCACCGGGTATTGCCGACAGAAAATCAGTCCATGAACCGTTGCAGACAGGTTTAAAAGCAATAGACGCACTCGTTCCGATTGGTCGCGGACAACGTGAATTGATAATCGGCGATCGCGGCACGGGAAAATCTGCAATCGCCGTTGATACAATCATCAATCAAGCGGGACAAAATTGTATTTGTATTTATGTTGCAATAGGACAAAAAGCCTCAACGGTTGCGCGAGTCGTTAAAACTCTCGAAGATCGCGACGCAATGAAATATACAATCGTTGTTGCGGCGACTGCTGCCGATTCTGCTCCGTTGCAATATCTTGCTCCTTATGCAGGTGTTGCAATGGCAGAATATTTTATGTACAAACGCAATGAGCAGGGACAAGGCGGACATTGTCTGTGCATTTATGACGATTTGACGAAACACGCGGCGGCTTATCGTGCAATGTCACTTTTGTTAAGAAGACCTCCGGGACGTGAGGCATATCCTGGTGACGTTTTCTATTTACATTCGAGACTTTTGGAACGTGCGGCGAAATTGTCGGACGATCTCGGCGCAGGTTCAATTACCGCATTGCCTGTTATCGAAACTCAGGCCGGCGACGTTTCTGCTTACATTCCTACGAACGTCATTTCAATTACTGACGGTCAGATTATGCTTGAAACCGATGCTTTCTATTCAGGTATTCGTCCTGCAATCAGCGTCGGTCTTTCAGTCAGTCGTGTCGGCGGTGCGGCTCAAATCAAAGCGATGAAACAAGTTGCAGGTACAATGCGTTTGGACTTGGCTCAGTATCGTGAACTTGCGGCATTTGCTCAATTCGGTTCAGACCTCGACAAGGCAACAAAGGCAATGCTCGATCGCGGTGCAAGAATGGTTGAGACTTTGAAACAGGCTCAATATTCACCGCTCGCAGTCGAAGATCAGGTTTTGACAATCTTTACTGCAGTCAGAGGATTTTTAACTGATATTCCTGTCGATAAAGTCGTTACATTCCACGGCGATTTTATTAAATTCATGCACACGCAGCATCCCGAAGTCGGTCAAAAAATTGCTCAACAGAAAAAATTAGACGATGCACTTGAAGCCGAAATTTCAAACGCAATCAAAGAATTTAAAGAGACTGTAACATATAAGATGGATGCAGAATAAGGCGGTGAAGTAAATGGCAAGTTTACAAAACGTCCGCCGAAGAATTAAAAGCGTAAAAAATATTCAACAAATCACAAAAGCAATGGATATGGTTGCAACTTCGAGAATGCGTCACGCAAAAGAGGCGGCAATGTCAAATCATCCTTTTGCGGCAAAAGCTCAGGAAGTTTTTGACAGACTCGCTCCTCAAGCTGAAGATTTGGGACATCCGTTATTTGAATACCGCGACAATGATGAGGGAAAAACTCTTTTAATCGTAATTGCTTCCGATAAAGGTCTTGCCGGCGCATATTCAAGCAATGTTTTCAAAACTGCACATGCTGAAATTGATTCCGGCGGAGATGATGACGAAGAAATTATCAAAACTGCCGAAAAAGAAAATATTGATGTCGGAAAAAAATTTAAAGACATGAGAAGGCGGCCGCGTCATCAAGGTTTACAAAAAATGTCGCGAGTAGTCAAAGCAACTGCGGTTGCAAGTTACGGAAGTCGTTCAAATTCAGGCGGTCACAGAACGACGATTGCAAAAACCGAACGCGCCTCAGAAGATTTTGCAAATCTCACCGACAAAGGCAATTACGATATTTTGACTGTCGGACGCAAAGCAACCGATCATTTTCGCCACAGAAATTTTAATGTCGTAAGATATTACAATGGAATAAGTGAGCGACCGAAATATCAACACGCTCAGGATATTGCAAAATTTGCGGTTGAAGCATTTCTTAACGGTGAAGTAAATGAAGTTACGCTGATTTATACAAAATTTATTTCGGCGATTAATTGCGAACCGACCGTTGTTGATTTACTTCCGTTTTTTGCTTACGATAAAGATACTGAAGACAGTTTCAAAGGAGAATATATTTACGAACCGAATCCTATGGCAGTTTTGGATTCATTTTTGCCCAGATATATTGAGACTTTGATTTATGAGGCACTTCTTCAATCGGCGGCATCGGAATTAAGTTCAAGAATGAACGCGATGAGTAATGCAACCGATAATGCTCAGGAACTCATCAGCAAACTTAATCTTCATTATAATAAGGTACGTCAAGCCGGCATCACGAATGAAATTAATGAAATTGTCGGCGGTGCCAATGCTCTTAATTAAGAATTTCACGAATTGAGGTGAAAATTTTTGGCAAAAGGTAAAGTAGTACAGGTTATCGGAGCTGTTATTGATATAGAATTTCCTGCAGGAGAATTGCCGGAAATTTTAAATGCGGTAACAATAAAAGGCAAGTCGGGAAATGTTGAAATAGATCTTGTCGCGGAAGTCATGCAGCATATCGGCGACAGCGTCACTCGCTGCATTGCGATGAGTTCGACTGACGGTCTCGTTCGCGGAATGGAAGCGGAAGACACCGGCTCGCCTATTAAAGTTCCTGTCGGTCCTGAAACTCTCGGACGTGTTTTTAACGTTTTGGGAAGAACAGTTGACAAAAATCCGAAACCTGTCGGCAATAAAGAATTTTGGCCGATTCACAGACCTGCACCGAAATTTGAAGAACAGGAAACATCAACGCAAATTTTGGAGACGGGAATTAAAGTTGTCGATTTGATTGCTCCGTATTCACGCGGCGGAAAAATTGGATTATTCGGCGGCGCAGGTGTCGGCAAAACAGTTTTAATTATGGAACTCATTCATAACATCGCGACTGAGCACAGCGGTTATTCCGTTTTCTCAGGTGTCGGTGAAAGAACTCGTGAAGGAAATGATCTTTGGTCGGAAATGACGGAATCGGGCGTTATCGATAAAACAGCTCTGGTTTACGGTCAGATGAATGAACCTCCCGGTGCTCGTATGCGTGTCGGTCTCACAGGTTTGACTATGGCGGAGTATTTCCGTGATGCTGAAGGTCGTGACGTTCTTCTGTTCATTGATAACATTTTCCGTTTCATTCAAGCAGGTTCTGAAGTCTCCGCACTTCTCGGACGTATGCCTTCCGCTGTCGGTTATCAGCCTACTTTGACGACTGATATAGGTGCTCTTCAGGAACGTATAACTTCAACAAAAAAAGGTTCAATTACTTCAGTTCAAGCTGTTTACGTTCCCGCCGACGATTTGACTGATCCGGCTCCTGCAGGTACTTTTACACATTTGGACGCAACAACAGTTTTGAGTCGTCAAATTGCAGAACTTGGAATTTATCCCGCAGTCGATCCGCTTGATTCAACGTCAAGAATACTTGATCCGCACATCATCGGCGATGAACATTATCAAGTTGCTCGTGGCGTTCAATCTGTTTTGCAAAAATATAAAGAATTGCAGGATATTATTGCAATTCTCGGTATGGAAGAACTCAGCGACGACGATAAATTGACAGTCAGTCGTGCAAGAAAAATTCAAAGATTTTTGTCTCAGCCGTTCGCAGTCGCAGAAGTCTTTACAGGTTCTCCCGGTAAATATGTCGCGCTCAAAGATACAATTCGCGGCTTTAAAGAAATTCTCGAAGGCAAGTACGATGAATTGCCTGAAGCTGCTTTCTATATGGTCGGCGGAATTGAAGAGGCTGTCGAAAAAGCTCAGAAGATGAAGTAAGCGAGGTGGCGATATGTCAACCATAAAATTGCAGGTCGTTTCACCCGAAAAATTAATTTTCGACAAAGAAATTTCAATGCTGATTGTTCGCTCAACCGGCGGCGAATTGGGAATTTTGCCGAGACATGCACCGCTTGTTACAGGATTAATTCCTCATGCAATGCGAATTAAAATTGACGGCGGTGAATCATTAATGGCAGTTGCAGGCGGATTCATGGAAGTCACTCCGACTTTGATTACAATTTTGACTCCTGCCGCCGAAGAACCCGAAAATATTGATGTCAATCGCGCACAAGCTGCCTATGCAAGAGCAAAACAACGTGTTGAAACATTTAAATCTGCTCCGGCTCAGCATGAAGAAATTGATATTGATCGTGCTGAAATGGCATTGGCTCGTGCAAAGGCGAGACTCATTGCAACAAATACATCATTCAATTAATTTTTTTCAATTAAATATTTGCAAATAATTTTTAAGACTTTGACTCTTCATCGGAGATAAAGTCTTTTTATTTTTCAAAAAAATTTTTATGATTTTAAAAAATTTTCAGAGAAAAATTAAATTTACATTAAAAAATGCAAACAGATATTTATTTTATTGCTCTTTTGATATATTATTTAAATAAGTCAGAAAAATTTATGGTGGTGATTTTATGGCAGACAAACAAAAAATATTTATTGTTGAAGATGAAAGAAGAATTGCAAGATTTTTACAAATCGAACTTGAACACGAAGGATTCGAGACGGCGACTGAAAGCAACGGCAAAAGAGCATTTGAAAGAATCATTCAGGAAAATTATAATCTCGTGCTTTTGGATGTAATGCTGCCGGAGATGGACGGAATTACTATTTGCCAAAAAGTCAGAGAACTTTCGGATATACCAATTATAATGTTGACTGCCAAAGATGATATTAATGATAAAGTTAACGGACTTGATGTCGGTGCTGATGATTATATGACGAAACCTTTTGCTGTTCCGGAACTTTTGGCAAGAATAAGAGTTGCTTTAAGAAAACATAATGATCACGATTCAAAT
>CAJOPN010000063.1 GCA_905236285.1 uncultured Selenomonadaceae bacterium
ACAATCAGGGTATTCAAGGCACAAACACGGGCGACAAAAACCAAAATGCTGGTGTTGGCGGAAATGTCGACGGCGGTATCAAAATGGGATAATTAAAAATTTGATTTCTAACGTATATAAATGCGTTGAAATAAAAAAATTTAAATTAAAAGGAGATTTTTAAAATGGCAGACAAAAAAGAACTCAACAACGAAAATATGGATCAAGTTGCAGGCGGACTCGGCAGCGTTAAGGTCAAAACTGATATTAAAACTGATGTCAAGACAAACAATAAAGATCAAAACATCAGCGGTCAGAATAATAATTCAGGTATTCAAGGCTCAAACGTGGGCGACAAAAATCAAAATGCCGGTGTCGGCGGAGGTGTCTCCGGCGATCTCAACATGAATAGTTAAGAAGGAATTTATTAAACATGTCTGACAAAACAGAGCTTATGGAGGAAATGTTGGATGAAGTCGCCGGCGGCGTTAAAAGAGTTAAAAATAAAAATAATAAAAATTCAACTTCGTCCAATTATCAAAAAATAAGCGGACAAGAAAATAACAAGGGGACTATTGTGAATACCGTCGGTGACGATGTAAAAGTAGTTGCAGTCGGCACAATCGGCGGAAAAGAAAAAAAAGATGTCACAGTTAATTTCTGAAAAATAAAAAATGAGTCAAGGCTCATTCTCTGAAAAAACGTTGGAGAGTGAGCCGATTTTTTTAAATAAATAGAAAGAGGTGAATACGAAATGAAAAATAAATTTGCAAGCGAAATTGAAAATATTTTGAAGAATGAAAAAGAAAATAAAACATTTGAAACGCCGAATGAATTTTATGAATATCTAAAAACGCAGGGAATAACCGCATCATTTGAAGATGTTAAAGCGGTCTTGATTGATTTGAACAAACAAACGAACAAAGAGGAACTTGAATTTGAAGATTTGGACGAAGTGGCAGGCGGAGCAAGAATTGAAGTCAAAAATGTTGTCAAGAACAATAAAAAAGCCGTAAAAGTCGGTGCAGTAATCGTATTCGGAATGTAAAAAATTTTGAATACAAGGAAGTGATAACATGAAAAAAAAGCATTTAAAAAATTTGCCATTGACAATTTTGCTCGCATTGACAATTTTGCTCGGCGTGATGATGAATCAACCTCTGCCGGTTTATGCAGACGATTCCGAAACGACAACTGAAGCGACTGAAACTACTGAAACGACTGATGAAGATGAAATTGTAATTCCTGCACAGGTAATGATAATGGACAGCGACGAATGGAATAATTTGACGTGGGAGCTTTCGGGAGTCGGCGATAAAAATATAGTTTCATACGGCGGACAAAAAACCGGACAAGTAATAAATACGTCGATAGAAGAAGATGAAACATCAGTAAATCTTTACGGAGGTTATACCGATGAAGACGGCGACGATGTAAGCGGAAATACAATTAATGTCAATAACGGCGATGAAGGCTGGATTGCTTACGAAGATCCGAATAAATATAATGATTCTTATGCAAGAGTTCATATTTTCGGAAAAAATGGAGAACCGATTACATTAAATGTGATAGGCGGACACAGCAAAAACGGAGAAGTAAGCGGCAACACGATAAATATAAACGGCGGAACGATAAACGGATATGTAATTGCGGCGGAAACAAAAAGCAATTCGCAAAGCAGTGCGGCACAAAGACTGCACGATAACGTTGTAAATATTTTTAATGCGGCGAATTTAAGCAGTGCGAAAATTTACGGTGCGGCAGTCTATAGTGATTCTGACAGAAGTCGTTCGGCAATAATGGGATCAAATAATACTCTCAACGTTTACACAAAAAATATTACGGTCAATGAACTTACGGATTTTAACAATTACAATTTTTATTTGCCGCGAAATACGGTCGATCAGGATTTAATTATAAATGTAATCGGAAATGCCTCAACGAATATTAAAGGCAGTAATATTCTTGCGGTAGTCGATACAAATTCTTATCTCGTAAACGGCAATGAAGTTACCCTCATTCAAAATTACAGCGGAATTACCGATAATACATCTACTTCATACGAAGGAATTTACAATGACGGCAGTACTCAAAAAGAAACAAAAACAGCTGTTTACAGTCTCGAAGTCCTAAAATCTGATGAATCTCATGTCGTATTGAGGGTTAAAGGCGAAAGATTGCGTCCTTTCATTGAAATTCTTGATGATCCTCCGACACAAAAGACAACTATTGTAAATCACGGCGGAAATCTTTTGACAGGCGGCGGCTTGAGAGAGGCTGCAAATGTTGTCGGATTTAATACACCGGGAATAGGCGGCTCTCAAACATACGTTCCATTCTTCGCCGCAGAACAAAGTTACATGAAACATAAAACCGGCGGAGAAATAGGTTCACACAGTACAAGTATGCTCGCCGGATTTTCCAGAAAATTTGAAAATGAAAAACATCGTCTGCTGGTTGCGCCTTTCGTTGAATACGGATTCGGAAAATATAAATCGGATTCGAGTGAAGGAGTTCACGGAAACGGAAAAAGTCATTACGTCGGCGGCGGAATTGTTTTTAAAAATAAATTTAATGACGGCAGATATTATGAAGGAAGTGTTCGCGCAGGTCGTGCAAAAACAGATTACGAGACAAATAATTTTCCTTTTAACAATCAATATCTCTATGAATATTTTAAATCGTCTTCTCCTTATATCGGATTTCATTTCGGATTAGGCAGAGAAAAATTTTATGATGAAAAAAATTCTGTTGATTATTATGCAAAATTCTTTTATACTCATGTCAGTTCAGATAGTGTTAAACTCACAACCGGCGAACGTTATCATCTTTCACCTGTCAACAGCGATCGCCTTCGTCTGGGTACTCGTTACACTCATCAATCAAATCAAAAAAATCAAGTTTATGTCGGTGCGGCTTATGAATATGAATTTCACGGCAATGCTTATGCAGTCTATCAAGGAATGAAAACTAAAACTTCAACATTGAGAGGAGGCAGCGGAATGTTGGAAGTCGGCTGGATTTATAAACCTGAAGCCAATGACAAATGGAGTTTAGATTTATCTTGCGAAGGCTGGGCAGGTCGTCAGAAAGGACTCAGAGGACGTTTCGGCTTAAATTGGAATTTTTAAAAAAAGGAAAATTTTTTTATGAAATTAAATTTTAATATGAATATGAATATACGTCAGCGAATGTTGATTATAATCATGTCGATAACTTCCATTGTTTTAATTATTTCAACAATAATTTCATTTTTTGCAATGTATGACGGCAAAAAACAGGTAAGGAGAGTTGGAGATGAGATAATTCAAAAATCAACGGAGAGCAGTTCAAAAATTTTATCCGAACAAAAAATATCCGAACTTTTACATATTGCAGAAGACAAATCGGAAGACGTGAACAGCAGTTTGTTATATTTAATGCGAGACGTTGATTTAATTGCAGATGCGATGACAAATATTTATACTCATCCCGATAAATTTTTTCCACGAATTCTTGAAGATTACAATAAAATTTCCGTTCAGTATGATTCATCAATAAAAGATCAATCATTTACAACTGATATGGGAATGATGGCGAATCTTCAAAACATGCTCTACAATTTTAACGAAACTAATCCGATGGTAGATTTAATGGTATTAAGTTCAAAAGACGGAGTAACTATCGGAACTCGCAATAAAAATTCAAATCGATCTCGATCAAACGAAGATGAAAGCAAAATTTATAATGTACTTTCTGTCGATTGGTATAAAAAAGCAGTTTCCGAAAGAAAAATAATTTTTAGCGATGTTCGTAATTTTGTTTTTTCGGGAAAACCCGGATTTTTTTGTGCAGAACCTTATTTCAACGGAAATAATGAGATAATGGGAGTTGCAGCTGCACAAATTTCATTGGAAAGAATAAATAAAATGGTTCAAGAAGTCGAATTGTATAATACCGGCTTTTGTTTTATAATGGATAATCACGGACGAGTAATTTTGTCCTCTGATGACGACGTTTACAGCGAAGATAATCCGAGTGAAGTTGGAATAAGTTTAAAAAGAGATGTTCGAGATTTAGAAAATAAAGAATTGGCAGAAGCCGCCGAAAAAATGATGGCAGGCGAAAAAGGAATAGTAAAAGTAAAGATAGACGGAGCAACTCATTATTTGGCATTTGCTCCGGTTGAAATAACAGGCTGGTCATTTGCAACGGCGATTGAAGAAAAAGAAGTCAACGAACCGATTAAAGAAAATAATGAAATAATTGAAGAAGTCACGAACAGCAATATAGAAGAATTGTCTGATCGTTTGAAATTTACAATTATTTTTACGATAATTTTGATGATATTGGTTTATATAGCAACGGTTTATGCAAATCGTAAATTGTCCGATTATTTTGTGAGACCGATTTATCAATTAAGCGATGACGTGAGAGAAATAGCGTCGGGGAATTTTGACAAAAAAATTGAAATTCATACCGGCGATGAAATTGAACATTTGGCGGCTGTTTTCAACGCAATGACTGACGAACTCAAAAGGTATATGGAAAATTTGACGAAAATAACGGCTGAAAAGGAAAGAAGTGCGGCAGAATTAAACGTTGCAAAAAATATTCAACTTTCAATGCTGCCGAATAATTTTGATTTCAAACGAAAAGATTTTGAAATTTTCGCATCAATGGAGGCGGCGAAATCAGTCGGAGGAGATTTTTACGATTTTTATTTGATTGATAAAACTCATCTTGTAATAACTATCGCCGACGTTTCGGGAAAAGGAGTTCCTGCAGCATTGTTCATGGCAACGAGCAAAACCATTTTAAAAAATTTCGTCTTGACTATGCGCAATCCCGATGATTTTGCGGCAGTTATGACTTGTTCCAATCAACAACTTTGCCAAAACAATAAAGCCATGATGTTTGTAACCGTTTTCATGGGAATGCTCGACTTGAGGACAGGCGAATTTTTCTTTGTCAACGGTGGTCACAATCCTCCTCTCATTTATCAAAATAATCAATTCAATTATCTTAAACTCAACAAAGCCTGTGTACTCGGAATCAAGAAAAATTTCTCGTTCACTCAGCAAAAAACCGTTTTGAATGACGGAGATATAATTTTCCTTTACACGGACGGAGTTACTGAGGCAATGAATTTAAATCACGAGCAATATAATGAAAAAAGATTGCAGGATTTTTTAAATCAATCATCAAAAAATATTCCATTAGAGGAATTATTGAAAGAAGTAAAAAAAGACGTGAAAAAACATGCAGGAGAGGCAGAGCAGTCAGACGATATAACTATGCTTGCTTTGCGTTTCAATAAAATTTAATTTTGGAGGTAAAAAAATGTCAAATTCAAAGGTTAATTTTTCAAGCGAAACAAAGGGAGATTGGATCATCTGGACGATAAGCGGAAGTGTCGACATGACAACTGCGGCAGAAACAGAGAAAAAGGGCAGAGAGATAGTCGAAAACAATTCAAAAGTTGCACTTGATATGTCTCAATTGGAATATATTTCAAGTGCGGGACTCCGTGTACTTTTGATTCTCACACAAATGGCCGAAGATGAAGAGAAAGAATTTGCAATCTGCGGAGCAAAAGGCGATGTTAAAGATGTTTTGGAAGATTCGGGAATGGACGTTTTGCTGAATTTGAATGATTCACTCAGTGATGTTGTTGGTGGTTGATTATGATTTTGAATGAATGGAAAAATTATCCCGCCTCGATTGATTCTTTCAGTACAATTCTTGATGACATTCTTTCAGCCGCTCAAGATGCAGAAATGGCAAACAGATTGAAAAATAAATTGAGACTCGGCATTGAAGAAGCAGTTGTAAACATTATCAATTACGCTTACAAATCCGAAGGAGAAATTTTTATTAAAACATCTGCGGATACAGATTATTTTTATATTGAACTCGTCGATTTCGGCACGCCTTTTAATCCCATAAATAATTCAGATCCGCGTGCAAATGATAAATCTGATGTCAAATATCTTAAACCGGGCGGAAAAGGTATTCTTCTTATCAAAAAAATTTTCGTCTCCATTTCTTATTCTTATGATCTTTTTCAAGGAAAATCGGCAAATCATCTGATTTTAAAATTTAAAAAAAATGTGTAATAAAATCAATTTTTCAACGTATATTAAATGAGAGAGGAAATTTTTAAGCGAGGTGGAAAAATGAAATGAATATAGAAAATGAATTGAGCCAAATGGATTTTTCAAGATTCAGCAAAATAAAAAATAAATTGCTTAATGATTTATTGGAAAGACGCAATAACATCAATCAACGCTGCGAATTGTCAATGGAAGAATTGGAAATGGCAGCAGCAGCACGTGGTCAAAATAATTCTTTTCAAAAACAAAAAAATAAAATTGAAAATTGATTGATTAATCATAAATTAAATTTCAAAAAAATGCTTCAATTTCGTTATCAATAAAAATTTTTTGAAAATTTTTTAAATCTTCGGGGTGCAACGCTTTAACACCGGAATAAAAATATTTTCTGCCAAGCATTTTATATTTATTTTCGCCGAATTGATGAAAAGGCAATAATTGAATGCGCTTTAAGCCGACTTGCTTTAAACATTTTATAAAATTTTCGGCATCTTCAAGAGAATCATTGTAATTTGGAATGACAGGCAATCGCGGCAAAACTTCTTTTCCGATTTCAACGGCATATTTCATATTTTTTAAGATCGGGACATTTGAAACGCCGGTCTTTTCTTTATGTTTCGATTCATTCCAATGCTTGATGTCGAAAAGCAATAAATCCGAATACTTAATAACATGCTGAAAAATTTCGTGAGATACAAAACCTGTTGTTTCGATCGCCGTATGAATATTTTTTGATTTCAATTCCTTCAGCAATGCCAAAGCAAATTCAGGCTGCATTAATGCCTCGCCGCCAGATAAAGTTACTCCGCCGCCGCTTTCTTCATAAAAAGGTAAATCTTGCAATACAATTTTCATAATTTCATCGACCGTTTTAATTTCGCCTTTAGATTTAAATTTATGAGCATTTTTTTCGTCCCAAAGAATTTGAACTTTTGTATCTTGAGATTCGGGATTTGCACACCATTGACATTTAAGCGGACAGCCTTTAAAAAAAACAACCGTTCTGATACCCGGTCCGTCATTAATACTGAATTTTTGAATGTTGAAAATGATTCCGTCAATATTTTTTTTCATTTATTTTTATTCTCCCACACAAAAAATTTTTTCATCAAGAATAATAACATAAAGAAAATTAAAAGTAAAGCAAAAATTATAAACGTAATAAATTTTATTTCAAACGAAAAAATGTTTTATAAAATTCGTAAATAATTGTTGACAAAATAAAAATAACGTTATATAATTTGATAAAATCGAAAGAGAAAATTTAAATGAAAGCGGTGATATAAATGGAAAACAAAGAACATTTCGGATCATTGACGGAGCGAATGAAAAAATTCAGAGAAGAAGTACTTAATGAAAAACCTCATATTGATGCCGAACGTGCAATTTTGGTAACGGAGACTTATAAAGCAAATCAAAATCAGCCTCCGGTAATGAAACGTGCACTCGGATTAAAAAATATTCTTGAAAAAATGTCGATTTACATTGAAGATAAATCACTTCTCGCAGGAAATCAGGCAACAAAAAATTGTAATGCACCGATTTTTCCGGAATATACGATGAAATTTGTGATTGACGAACTTGATAAATTTGAAAAACGTGATGGCGATGTTTTTTATATTACTGAGGAAACAAAAAAGCAGCTTCGCGAAATTGCACCATTCTGGAAAAATAATTGTCTGCATGATCGCGGAATGGCTCTTTTGCCTGATGAAGTTATTGATATTCTTCCGTCGCTCGGTATGGAAGGAAAGCTCAACGCCGGTGATGCTCATCTCGCGGTAAATTATGAAAGATTGCTTAAAGAAGGTTTAATCGGTTATGAAAATCGTGTTAGTGATTTCAAAAATAAATTGGATTTGACCGATCCCGATTCTATTGACAAAAATATTTTTTATAAAGCAGTTTTGATTGTAATTGATTCCGTTCGTAACTTTGCATTGCGTTATTCAAAATTGGCGGCGAAACTTGCTGAAAAAGAAAATGATTTGAAACGTAAATCGGAACTTGAAGAGATGAGCCGAATTTGTGAAAAAGTTCCTTATTATCCGGCAGATTCATTCCGTGAGGCAGTTCAAGCCGTCTGGTTCATTCACGTCATTTTGCAAATTGAATCAAACGGACATTCATTGTCTTATGGCAGATTTGATCAATATATGTATCCATATTACATTAAAGATATTCAATCAGGCAAAATTACAAAAGATGAAGCATTGGAAATTTTAACATGTCTTTGGATTAAAACATTGACGGTTCAAAAAATTCGTTCGCAAGCTCATACACTCAGCAGCGCAGGTTCTCCGATGTATCAAAATGTAACCGTAGGCGGTCAGACGATTGATAAAAAAGATGCAGTTAATGAACTTTCGTTTTTGGTATTGCAGTCAATCGCTCAAACTCGTCTCACTCAACCGAATTTTACGGTTCGTTATCATTCAAATATCAACAAAAAATTTATGGAAGAATGCATTGAAGTTATGAAACTCGGTTTCGGGATGCCTGCTCTCAATAATGATGAAATTATAATTCCGTCGTTCATAAAATGGGGAGTCAAAGAAGAAGACGCTTATAATTATTCTGCAATCGGCTGTGTCGAAACGGCAGTACCGGGAAAATGGGGCTATCGCTGTACGGGAATGAGTTATATAAATTTTCCGAGAGTGTTGCTTTGCGCGATGAATAACGGCATTGATATGACAAGCGGAAAACGTTTTACAAAAGGTTACGGATATTTTAAAGATTGGACGAGTTACGAACAATTAATGGACGTTTGGGATAAAACCGTTCGCGAAATGACGAAATACAGCGCGATAGTTGAAAATGCGATTGATAAAGCGTCTGAACGTGATGTGCCCGACATTCTTTGTTCAACTTTGACTGATGACTGCATTGCAAGAGGTAAAACTATTAAGGAAGGCGGCGCAGTTTATGATTTTATCAGCGGCTTGCAAGTAGGTATTGCCGACATGGCCGATTCTCTCGCGGCAATTAAAAAACTTGTTTTTGAAGAGAAAAAAATAACGCCTCAGCAACTTTGGGACGCGATTTTGGATAATTTTAATTCTGCCGAAAATAAAAAAATTCAAGACATGTTGATAAATGACGCTCCGAAGTATGGTAATGATGATGATTCGGTCGATGAATTGATAGTTGAGGCTTATGATTCATATCTCGATGAAATTAAAAAATATCCGAATACAAGATATAAACGCGGACCTATAGGCGGAATCAGATACGGAGGAACTTCATCAATCAGCGCGAATGTCGGTCAAGGTATGGCGACGATGGCAACTCCAAACGGCAGAAAGGCACATGAACCGCTCGCGGAAGGAAGTTCACCTGCACACAATTCAGATAAAAATGGTCCGACTGCTGTATTTAAATCCGTGTCGAAACTTCCGACCGAAAAAATTACCGGCGGTGTTCTTTTAAATCAAAAGATGACTCCTCAAATTCTCTCTAAGGAAGAAAACAAACAAAAATTAATTATGCTGATTCGGACTTTTTTCAATCGTCTGCACGGCTATCACGTTCAATATAATATCGTGTCGCGTGAAACTTTAATTGATGCACAGCTTCATCCGGAAAATCACAAAGATTTAATTGTTCGCGTCGCCGGTTACAGCGCATTTTTCAACGCACTTTCAAAGGCGACTCAAGACGACATAATCGGAAGAACCGAGCAATCTCTTTAAAAATTGTATTAAAATTTAGGAGTGATTAAATTGAAACTTATTATTGATGATGCTCACATTGAAAAAATTAAAAAAATTTATAAATCTTATCCGGTTGACGGCGTGACGACCAATCCGACAATTTTGGCTCAGAGCGGTCGTCCTCCTTATGAAGTTTTGAAAGAAATTCGCGATTTCATCGGAGCTGATTCGGAACTTCATGTTCAAGTCGTCGCAAGAACTGCCGAAGGAATGATTGAAGATGCTCATCGTATTCAAAAAGAACTCGGCAAAAATACTTTCGTCAAAATTCCTTCGATCGAAGAAGGTTTCGAGGCAATGCAAAAACTCAAGGCTGAAGGTGCAAATATAACGGCAACTGCAATTTATACTCCAATGCAGGCATTTTTGGCAGCAAAAGCCGGTGCAAGTTACGCCGCTCCTTATATAAATCGTATCGACAATATGGGCTATGACGGAGTTGCAATCGCTCAACACATTCACGATATTTTTAAAAATAATAATTTAAATACAAATGTTTTGGCAGCAAGTTTTAAAAATTCGCAACAACTTCTTGAACTCGCCGAATACGGAATCGGAGCGGCAACGGTTTCTCCAGATGTAATTTTTTCACTCGTCAAGAATGATGCAATCACGTCGGCAATCAATACTTTTATTAAAGATTTTGAAAAACTCGTCGGCGAAGGCAAGACAATGAAAGATTGTTGATTCATTTTAATTTTAAAAATAATTTCGGCGGCTTTTAAGGCTGCTTTATTTTTTTATACGAAATTTAATTTCATATGAAATAATTCTTTTGACAAAATAATTTCTGTGATATAATAAAAAAAAAAATTCGTTGAAAGAAGAATTTAAATGAATTTGCGATATACGAAAATTTTAAATATTTTGAGTCAGAAAAAAAAAATAACCATAAAAGAAATATCTGATGAATTGAAAGTATCGGAGGTAACAATAAGAAAAGATTTATCACAGCTTGAATCAAAAGGACTGCTCAAACGTGAACACGGTTTTGCAACAATGCTTGATAGTGATGATGTAACAAATCGACTTTCATTTAATTATGAGATTAAGAAAAAAATTGCTCAAAAAGCATTGGAAACCATAAAAGACGGTGAAACATTAATGATTGAATCGGGTTCTTGCTGCGCTCTTTTGGCTGAAGAAATTGTTTCAAACAGAAGAGATACAACAATCATTACAAATTCGGTGTTTATAGCGACATATGTAAGAAACAAAGCGGGAGCAAGAATAATATTACTCGGCGGCGAATTTCAAAATGAATCGCAAGTGATGATAGGTCCGCTGATAAAAATATGTGCAATGAATTTTCATGTGGAAAAATTTTTCATGGGAACTGACGGATTTAATGAAATCGGAGCAATGAGCGGCGATTTGATGAGAGCTGAAGCTGTGAGGAATATGGCGGAAAGTGCAGAGCAGGCGATAATTTTAACTGAATCAAAAAAATTTTCGCAAACAGGAATTGTGCAGTTGATTCCTTATGAAAAAATCAGCAAAATATATACTGATAATGAAATGAAAGAAACAATAAAACAAAAATTTGAATCGCGAAATATACAAATTGAAACAGCAATTTAAATTAATTCAATAATTTGTATTATATTTAAAAAGGAGACGAAAATTAATGAAAGAATTGATGCTTGGCAATAAAGCAATCGCTCGCGGACTTTTTGAGGCGGGAGTTTGTTTTGTTTCGAGTTATCCCGGTACACCTTCGACGGAAATAACTGAGGAGGCAGTTAAGTACAATGAAATTTATTGCGAATGGGCTCCGAATGAAAAAGTTGCAATGGAATCGGCATTCGGCGCATCACTCGCAGGTCGTCGTTCATTCTGCGCACAAAAACATGTCGGATTGAATGTTTCGGCAGATCCTCTTTACACAATGAGTTATACGGGAATTAATGCAGGTCTGGTTATAGTCGTGGCAGATGATGCGGGAATGCACTCAAGTCAAAACGAGCAGGATTCAAGACATCATGCAATAGCCGCGAAAGTTCCTATGCTTGAACCGTCCGATTCCTCAGAGGCTCTTGAATTTACAAAATTAGCTTATGAACTCAGCGAAAAATTTGATACGCCGGTTTTGATTAAAATGTGCACTCGCGTTGCTCATTCTCAATCAATAGTCGAAACTTCGGAACGTGAAGAATTTCAAAAAAATTACGTCAAAGATATTTCAAAATATGTAATGATGCCTGGAAATGCAAAAAAACGCCATCCAATCGTTGAAGCACGTACAAAAGCATTGATTGAATATGCCGAAAAAGCTCCAATTAACCGCGTTGAATTAAATTCGGACGAAATCGGAATTATAACCGCATCAACTTCTTATCAATACGTCAAGGAAATTTTCGGCAATGAAGCCAGTATTTTAAAACTCGGCATGACAAATCCGCTCCCGATTGATTTAATTAAAAATTTTGCGTCGAAAGTCAAAAAATTATTCGTCGTCGAAGAACTCGATCCGATTATTGAAAATCATGTCAAATCACTTGGCTTGAAAGTTTGGGGCAGTAATATTTTGCCGCGTATTGATGAATTTTCTCAGAATCAAATTGCAGAGGCTTTCGGTAAAAAAGTTTCTGAAGGAATTTCTCTTGATGAAAATATTCCCGTCAGACCTCCCGTCATGTGTGCAGGCTGTCCTCATCGCGGATTGTTTTACACTCTCAATAAAAATAAATGTACCGTTCTCGGTGACATCGGCTGTTATACTCTCGGAGCAGTTCCGCCGCTTTCTGCCATTGAAATGACTCTTTGCATGGGAGCATCAATCGGAGCAGCTCACGGCTTTAATAAAATTCTCGGCAAATTATCCGAAAATAAAACCGTTGCGGTTATCGGCGATTCAACTTTTATGCACTCAGGCATGACGGGACTTGCAAACGTCGCTTACAATCAATCAAATTCGACCGTGATAATTTTGGATAATTCGATCACAGGCATGACGGGACATCAGCAAAATCCGACGACCGGATTTAACATTAAAGGCGATCCTGCAGGAAAAATTAACCTTGAGGCACTCGTTAAATCAATGGGAATTAATCGCGTAAGAGTAATTGATCCTTACAATCTCAAAGAGTGCAACGAAGTCATCAAAGAGGAACTTTCAGCCGATGAACCTTCAGTAATAATTTCTCGTCGTCCGTGCGCTCTTCTTAAATATGTCAAACACAATCCGCCGCTCAAAGTTGATTCGGAAAAATGTATCGGCTGCAAATCGTGCATGAAAATAGGCTGCCCTGCCATCTCAATGAAAAATGGCAAAGCAACCGTTGATTCAACTCAATGCGTCGGCTGCGGAGTGTGCAGTCAACTTTGTCCCAAAAAAGCATTTGAAAGCACAGGTGAAAATTAATGGATACAAAAAATATAATTATAGTCGGAGTCGGCGGACAAGGTTCACTTCTCGCAAGTAAAATTCTCGGTCATCTGCTCACCGCTCAAAATTATGACGTGAAAGTTTCCGAAGTTCACGGAATGAGTCAACGCGGCGGAAGTGTTATAACTTACGTTCGTTTCGGCGACAAAGTTTATTCCCCGTTCGTCGATAAAGGTCAAGCAGATTTCATTGTTTCATTTGAAATTTTGGAAACTGCAAGATGGCTTCCATATTTAAAAATCGGCGGTCAAATTGTGACAAATACTCAGCAAATCGATCCTATGCCGGTTATCACAGGTGCGGCGGCTTATCCTGAAAATCTTGTCGAAAAAATTAAATCGAAAGGAATTAAAATTGACGCGATGGATTGTTTGACGCTTGCAAAACAGGCAGGTTCTCCCAAAGCTGTCAATATTGTTTTGCTCGGCAGACTTTCTCATTATTTCGATATTGATGAATCGGCTTGGCAAAAATCTCTTGAGGCAAATGTTCCGCCAAAATTTTTGGAACTCAACAAAAAAGCCTTTGAACTCGGAAAAAAGATTTAAATTTTATCGTTTGAATTTAACTTTGTCTTTTAATTTTGGAAATTCATTCAAAAAATTCATGGCTTGAGATTTGAAACCGCGTTGATGAAGTAAAAAGACAATCGCACCGGCAGCATTAAGCGGAGTTAAATTGTAATATTGCTCCTTGTTTTCAAAAATGTCCGAATCAATGCGAATCATCAAATTATAAACTTCTTCGCTGATTGCAATTTCGTCCATCACTTCAAATTCTTCAATCGTCTTGAGAGTCATCTGCATAACGTCGATTAAAATATCAATGTCGTCATCGCTCTCACCTTTGAAAACGGCTTTGTACATAGAAAATAATTGATGTCTAATTAAATTTGCTTCAGTATTGTAATTTACTTCAATAACAAATTCTGCCTCGACGAGTGAAAAAACTAATTCGCGCATTGCCAATGCAAGATTTACTTTTGATTCATTCGGATTTTTTTTCAAGATATTTAAAATTCTTTTGCGTGCAATAATTTCTTCGTCAACTCTTTCGGAAATGTGATAAAGTCCTGCCAATTCATGCAAAGGTGCAATTAATTCAGTCGAATCTTTTCCGAATTTTTCTTCTGATTCTTCAACTTCAATTTCAAGTGATTCAATATTGTCATCGACTTCATCAAGAGCCGCCTCAATTTCTTCAAAATCTTCTTCAGTCAAATCGTCAACCAATTCTTCCAATTCGTCTGCAGCATTGAAAGCACCTTGAGTGAGGCAATGAGTTTTAATTTTATCTTTTTCTGTCAATTCGTCGTCCAATTTGTCATATTCATCTGAAATTTCGTCAATCTCTTGAATTTTTTTTACCATCGCACTTAATTTTTCGTGTACGTCCAAAAAAATCTCCTCCAGCACTAAAAAAAATTTTTTCTGATTTTAACATTTATTTAACAATTATTGCAAGCAAATTTTTTGTGTGATATAATTTTGAAAATTTTTGAGGAGGATTTTAAAAAGATGAAAACGCTTGAAGAGCTGGCACTTCTGATTCAAAATTCAAAAATAATCGGAGAAAGCAGCAAAAAAATAATGAGCATTGAGCATGATTCGCGAAAAGTAACTCAAGGCTCGCTTTTTGTATGTTTTGAAGGAGCGCATGTTGACGGACATAAATTTATAAATCAAGCATACGACAAAGGAGCGTCTGCAATTTTAACGACGCGAAAAGATGTTGAAGCACCTGAAGGAATGTCAATTTTGATCGTCGATGAAATACTTCCTGCACTCTCAATAATTGTTCCTTATTTTTATGACTATCCCGCACGAAAAATGAGAGTAATCGGAATCACGGGAACGAATGGAAAAACTACAACGACTTACATGATAAAATCAATTTTGACGAATGCAGGTTATCACGTCGGATTGATAGGAACAATTCAAATAATGATAGGCAATGAAATATTTCCGATTCACAATACAACGCCGAATGTAATTGATTTACAGCATATATTTTTGCAGATGTTAAATAAACATGTCGATTATGTCGTAATGGAAGTATCAAGCCACGCATTGGCAGAAAATCGAATTTCGGGAATAGAATTTGACACGGCGATTTTCACGAATCTCACACAGGATCATTTGGATTTTCACGGCACTATGGAAAATTATTTGAAAGCGAAATGCAAATTATTCGACGCGGTGAGTCGCAGCGGACAAAAACAAAATAAAAATGCCGTCATCAATGCAGATGATGAATCGGCAGAAACGATTTTAAAACATACGCTTTGCAATAAGATAACTTACGCAATAAAAAATGATTCCGATTTGCACGCGGCTGAAGTAGATGTAAGAGCTGACGGAACCAAATTTAAAATACGTTCAAAATTCGGCGTTATGAATTTAAATTTACACGTGACGGGAATTTTTAATGTTTACAATGTACTTGCGTCAGTAGGAGCGACGATTGCGGAAAAAATTGATCCCGAAATAATTTGTCGAACATTGGAACATTTTAAAAGTGTACCGGGACGATTTGAAAGAATTTTTGCAGATGTGCCGTTCAGCGTGATAGTCGATTACGCACATACTCCGGACGGTGTTGAAAACGTATTGCAGACAGCGCGACAAATTGCAAAGAACAGAGTTATAACAGTATTCGGCTGCGGAGGAGATCGCGACAAAAAGAAACGTCCGATAATGGGAAAAATTGCGGCTGAACTTTCCGACATAGTAATTGCGACAAGCGACAATCCGAGAACCGAAAATCCGGCTGACATTTTGAAAGATATAGAAGTCGGAATAAAAGAAAAAATTGAAAATAAACCGTATGAAATAATTGAAGATCGACAATCGGCAATCAATCACGCCGTTGAAATTGCTCAAGTCGGCGACATAATTTTGATACTCGGAAAAGGTCACGAAAATTATCAGATATTAAAAGATGAAACAATACATTTTGACGATCGCGAGGTGGCAAGCGCGGCGATAAGCAATTTGAAAAAAGTAAAAATTAATCGGTAATTAAAACTTTTCTGCCGACGATTTTCAATTTTCCTTCGACATAAAGTTGAATTGCTTTCGGGTAAATAATATGTTCCTGTTCGAGAACACGATTTTCAAGAGATTCTTCAGTATCGTCGTCTTTCACTTCAACCGCCGCCTGCATGATAATCGGACCTGAATCGGTGCCTTCATCGACGAAATGAACCGTACAGCCTGAAATTTTAACGCCGTAATTTAAAGCATCGCGATGAGCATGAGCACCAGGAAAACTCGGAAGTAATGCAGGATGAATATTCATAATTTTATTTTCGTATTCGTGAACAAAATTTGCTGATAAAATTCTCATAAAACCGGCCAGGATTACAAGATCGACTTGAGCGGCTTTCAATTCTTTCAAAATTGCCGATTCAAAATCATTTTTACCAGTAAAATTTTTTCTGTCAATGCAAATATTTTTGATACCGGCATTTTCTGCACGCTGAAGAGCCAAAACATTCGGCTTGTCAGTCAAAACGACTGCAATTTCGGCATTGAGTTTTTTATTTTTAATTGCGTCGATGATTGATTGCAAATCAGAACCGCGACCGCTGCATAAAACGCCGAGTTTAATCACCGAAAACACCGCCTTTAATTTTAACTTCGTGAGCTGATTTGACGACGCGACCTATTTTATAAAATTTTTCATTTTTTTCATTGAGATGATTGCAAACGGAATCAATTTCATTTTCGCCGACGATTAAAATCATGCCGATACCGCAATTAAAAGTTCTGAACATTTCTTTCCAATCGACATTTCCCCAGCGTTGAATCAATTTAAAAATTTTTGGAATTTGCCAGGAATCGCCATCAATTTCAGCACCGAAATTTTCAGGCAATGCACGAGGAATATTTTCATAAAATCCGCCGCCTGTAATGTGAACCATTCCGTGCAAATCGAAATTTTTAATAAGAGGCAGACAAATTTTCGGATATAATCTCGTCGGAGCCAAAATCTCTTCGGCGATATTTTTTTCAATTTCGTCAATATATTCAGAGCCGTTCATATTTTGAATTTCAAAAATAATTTTTCTGACCAAACTGAAGCCGTTTGAATGAAGACCGCTTGAAGGCAATCCGATTAAAAAATCACCTTCGTGAACTTTTTCGGCAGTAATTAATTTTTTCTTCTCGACAACTCCAACTGCAAAACCTGCTATATCATATTCGCCGTTCTGATAAAATCCTGACATTTCCGCAGTTTCTCCGCCGATTAATGCACAGCCCGATTCTTTGCACGCATTTGCAACACCTTTTACAATTTCGGCGACTTTTTTCGGCTCAAGTTTTCCGACTGCGAGATAATCCAAGAAAAATAACGGTTCTGCACCTTGAACGAGAATATCATTGACACACATTGCAACGGCATCTTGTCCGATTGTATCGTGTTTGTCGAGCATGAAAGCAATTTTTAATTTTGTGCCAACTCCGTCAGTTCCGCTTACCAAAATCGGCTCATCATATTTTTTTAATGCAAATAATCCGCCGAATCCGCCTAAATCTCCCAAAACTTCTTCGCGATAAGTTGCACGAACATTTTCTTTAATTAATTTTACCGATTCGTTTCCTGCGTCGATGTCAACGCCCGAATCTTTATAAGTTAATTTTTCATTCATCATTCAATAAAACTTTTTCCTTTCATTAAATTAGAGAAAATTTTTTTAAGCGTGATGTCTCATGCTTTTGACGGGAATATTTGCGACGAGTGCAACCGAATCTTCATCATTTGCCAATGAAATTTCAATTCCGTTCGTTCTCACGTCCATATAATTTGAAATTACTTTTATGATGTCGTTTTTCAATCGTTCCATCATTTCAGGCGAGACTGAGGCGCGATCGTGAATGAGTACGACTCTCAATCTGTCTTTTGCCACTTGTCCCGACGGTTTTTCATTTTTACCGAAAATTTTCATAAGAGCCTCTAACATTTTATCACGCTCCAATCAAAGAAGCCCGAAAAGTTTTTTGAGTCGCGTGAAAAAAGATTCTTTCGGAGGTTTATAAAACGGAATTGCTTCGCCGAAAAGTCTTCCGACAACATTTTTGTATGCTTTTCCCGCCGGTGAATCTTCCATTGTTATTACAGGTTCGCCGCGATTTGTTGCTTTTATGACCGATTCATCTTCGGGAATTTGTCCGATACATTCAATCGCCAGCAATTCATTTATATCACGCATGTCAAACATATCGCCTTCTTCAATCATTTTCGGTCTCAATCTCGTGACAATTAATTTAATATCGTCAATTCCTTCTCGTCCGAGTTCTCCTATAACTTTATCTGCGTCGCGGACTGCCGTTATTTCCGGTGTCGTGACTATTATTGCTCTTTGTGCAGGTTTTATTGCCGTTTTAAATCCTTCTTCAATTCCTGCAGGTGAATCCAATAAAATATAATCAAAATCTTTGTCCATCTCTTTGCAAAGTTTATCGACCTGTTCAGGTTTAATTGCATCTTTATTTTTCACTTGAGAAGTCGGCAAAAGAAATAAAGTTTCATATTTTCTGTGACGAACGAGAGCTTTTTTATAAGGAATTGGATCTTTTTCGCGCGTTACGTCAACAAGATCATACATAATTCTGTTTTCAAGTCCGAGCAAAAGATCGAGATTGCGAAGTCCAGTATCAATATCCATGACGGCAACTTTGTAACCGCGTTGAGCAAGTCCGACTCCTATACTTGCAGTCGTCGTTGTCTTGCCTACTCCTCCTTTGCCACTCGTTATTACTATTCTGACACTCATAAAATTTTCTTCCTCTCAAAAATTTTTGCGGCATTATCTGGTTATAGGCTCAATTACAATTTGACCGTCTTTAATTGAAGCACGTTCCGGCGAATCTGATTTTTCGATAACATCAGGTGAACGTGCAATCATGTCAGCAATTCTTATTTGCATCGGCATGAGTTGATCGGCAACTATAAAAGCATTTGCATTTCCAAAAGCACCTGCATGAACGAGACCTTTACAAATTCCTCTAACGTCGATACTTCCTCCTGCAATAATTTGTGCTCCGGGATTTACATTGCCGCAAATTAAAACCGAACTTTTTGTTCTGACTTCTTGACCGCCGCGAACTGTCCGATTGATGACGATCATTTGTTGAGCATCTTCCTCAGGCGGAATTTTTTTTGTCGATTCTGCTCGCGAAATAATTTTCGGCTGTTCGGTTCTGAAAAGCATTCCATGCTGATGAAAAGTTTTTCGCAATACTTCCATTTGATCCGTCGGCAATGTTTGACTCGGAATATAAACCGTTGTGCCGCGAATAAAAAAACTGTTGCCTGATTCCAATTTACACAAAATATTTGTTTTAATGTCTTCAAATTTGGCACCTTTTGCAAATGAAAGCTGCAAGCCCGCTTTAGTGCCTTTAATTTTAACAATATCCTCACTCATCATTTTCCACCACCGATTTTTTCATACTTTTTACATTATACACAATCATTTTTATTTTGTATAGTGGTTTTGAAAAATTTTTACATATTTTTTTCATATTAAGTGAGAACGTCAAAAAAATTTTTTTAAGGTTGATTTTGAGAGGCAAGATAAGCAGCCCATTCCTGAGCACGCTTTTCATAAATTTTAAAATACGCTTCCATAATGACGCGACCGATCGGGACAGCACTTGTTGCACCGAAACCGCCTTGCTCGACGACGACCGCAACCGAAATTTGAGGATTGTCAAACGGAGCGTAACCGACAAACCAGCCGTGATCTCGTCCTTGAGAATTTTCTGCAGTTCCGGTTTTTCCTGCTATGTCATACGGAAATCCCGAAAAATTACTTGCCGCCGTTCCGTATTTTGTAACATCATGCAGACTTGATTGAACGAGTTGAATAATCCATTCGGGAACGTCAAGCTGCGATAAAAGTTCAGGCTTAAATTCTTTTATCAATTCTCCGTTTTGCGTGACGATTTTTTGAACAACATGCGGCTTAAATCTTTTTCCGTTCGCCGCTATTTCTCCCATTACCATTGCCGCCTGAAGTGGAGTTACCAAATTAAAACCTTGACCGATTGCCGCATCAAAAGTTTCCGATAAGTACCATTCTTCTTCGTACAATTTCCATTTTAATTCTTTGCTCGCAACCATTCCTTCCGATTCATACGGCAAATCAATTCCTGTTTTTTGTCCGAGTCCGAACATTTTTGAATAATGTTCCAATAAATCAACGCCTAAACGATTGCCCATTTCATAAAAATAAACATTATCGGAATGAGCGAGAGCCGCGCGGAAATTCAACCAGCCGAGAGCCTCGCCGCTTGCATTTCCTTTTGGAATCAGCCAGTGATGACCGCTGTCAAAAATTTGTTCTTCAGGCGTAACTTTTCCTGCCGCTAATGCCGCCGTTCCCGTAACAATTTTGAACGTTGAGCCCGGCGGATATTCTCCCGTGATCGCTTTGTCGTCCATCGGATGATACGGATTATTATTTATTGCGTTCCAATCTTTTGTTGAAATTCCGTGTGCAAAAAGATTCGGATCGAATGCGGGACGACTTACCAGCGCAAGAACTTCACCGGTCTGAGGATTTAAGACGACTGCAGCGGCGGCATGAGCATTTATTGCGGCGAGCTGTGCATCAACTGCTTGTTCGGCGGCTACCTGCAAATCTCTGTCAATCGTCAAAATTAAATCTGCTCCGGGTGTCGGTTCTTTCTTTCCCAAAATTTGCACCGGCGTGCCTGAAACATCTACTTCAACTTGTTCACCGCCGTTTTCTCCGCGTACTTCTTTATCATAAATTTTTTCAAGTCCGAATTTTCCTATTATGTCGCCTGAACGATAACCGTCTTTCTTTTTAACTTCAAGCTCCGCATCTGAAATTTCGCTGACGTATCCGAATGTATGAGCCGCTTCTTGATGAAGTATATAATTTCTGATCGGCTGCACTTCAATCACAACGCCCGGATAATTATTTTTTTGTTCCTCAATTATCGTGACTATATCTGCCGTTACGTCCGTCTTAATTCTTATCGGATCAAATCCCGAATGAGAATTAATTTTTGCTTTCATTTCATCGGCAGGAACATTAACCAATGCACTCAATCTGTTTATGACTTCGTCCGAAATCGGATCAGTCAGCGGCAAAAGTGAAACCGTAAATCCCGGTCGATTCGTCACGAGTAATTGACCATTGCGATCAAAAAATGTTCCGCGCGGTGCCATTGACGGAATTATTCGTATTCGATTTCCGTCGGCAAGTTTTGAATAATATTCACCGTCATAAACTTGCAAATAGCCTACTCGCGCAATTAAAATTGCTATTACCATTACGCACAAAAATGCAAGTGGTTTCAAGCGATATAAATATTCGTCTTCATTGTTATTGTTATTTTCCAGCAAGGCAATCCCCACTATTTCTTAAAACGTTTATTAACTTCAAAAACCAATTTATGAATCGGATATGCAAATAAAAATTGATAACAAAGCATCGGTATCAAAGTATATTGCAAACTCCATTGTAAATTTAATTTGTAATCAAGCATGTGTAAAAACGCCGTCATCATAAAATAATAAAATGTCGTCGTGAGCAATGACGAAAAAACCGGCAATATAAATTGTTCTTTGAAAATATGATCGGAAAATTTTCCACACAAAAAACCGAGTGACATATAAATGAAAATATTGCAACCAAAAAATGCGCCTGTCGTCAAATCGTGCAAAACTCCTACTGCAAATCCTACAAAGACTCCCCAATGATGACCTTTAAGAAATGCAATCGAAACTGTCAAAAGCAACATTAAATTGACGGAAACGCCGTTATATGAAAACATGGGCAGAAATGATGTCTGCAAAACGTACAATCCTAATGTGAGTATTGCCCACACGGAAAATATTTTCAAAATGAAAGCCTCCAACGCTTTGAAAAAAAATATTTTAAAAAATTTCAAAAAAAATTTCGCAACAATTATAAATCATTATTTTTAACATTGCAACAAAAAAAAATCAGCCTCAAAAATTTTGAAACCGAATTTTTTTATTGTTGATTATTTTGTTCGAGTGGTGCAGGAGGAGCTTCTCGCGATTGAGTTATTATTGCAACGTCTTCCAATTTTTGAAAATTCACCGTCGTTTCAACCACTCCGTATTTTAATAAGCCGCTCTCTTCATTTTGAATGTCTTTAATTTTTCCGACAACAATTCCTTTCGGATAAACTCCGCCGAATCCCGAAGTTACAATCACATCTCCGACAATTACATCTGAATTTTTTGGAATGTTTACCATTCGCGGCATCGTCGGATTATTTAAATCGCCTTCAACTATTCCTGCCACTCGAGATTCCGGACGCTGAATCAAAGTTCCGACCGAACTTCTCGGATCAAGAATTAATTGAACTTTTGATGTATTTATTCCCGCGTCGATGACATGTCCGACTAAGCCCATTTCAGTTACTACCGCCATATCGTTTGCAATTCCGTCAGCCGTTCCGCGATTTACTATTATCATGCTTGACCATGTCGCTGCGTCTCGTCCTATTACTCTTGCAGGTTCCAAATCAAATTGTACTGCAACTTGTTTGTATCCGAGCAATGCTCTCAATCTTTGATTCTCTGCTTCAAATTCATTCGCCGCTATATTTTTCGCTCTCAATTCTTCTACTTCGCTCAAAAGAATTTTATTTTGTTCATGCACGTGCATAATATCGCTGACAGTCGTAGTTATAAAACTGAGTTTGTCGCCGATCCAACTGATTGAATTTTGAAACGGCGAAAGAATTAAAGCAACCGTTTTATTTGCAATCGGTGCTTGAAATCTTCCTCGTGCGGCGAAAAATACCAGACAAAATACGCTGACGAATACAAAAATTAAAGCCGCTATTTTTTTGCCGGATTTTTTTTCACGTCTGATTTTGTCACTCATCAGGATTTCAACTTCTTAGATGTAATTACGACACGTTTCAACAATGTCAAATTCTCAAGAGATTTTCCCGTGCCTTCACCGACGCAGCTCAACGCATCATCTGAAACAAGGACGGGCATATTTGTTTCATTGCTGATAAGTTTATCGAGATTCGTCAAAAGTGCGCCGCCTCCCGTCATCATAATTCCGTGATCCATAATGTCGGCTGCAAGTTCCGGCGGAGTTTTTTCAAGAGTGCCTTTAACCGCATCGACAATTTTGAAAATCGGTTCATTGAGTGCCTCACGAATTTCACGTGCTTGAATAGTCAAAGTTTTCGGAAGTCCGCTTACCAAATCACGACCGCGAACGTCCATTGATCTGTCGGTTTCGGGAGAGACGATTGCAGTTCCTATTGAAATTTTTATTTCTTCGGCAGTTCGTTCACCGATTAAAAGATTGTACATTCGTTTGATGTATTGAACGATCGACGAATCCATTTCATCGCCGCCGATTCTTATTGATCTGCTTGTAACTATTCCGCCTAAAGATATTACTGCAATTTCAGTAGTTCCGCCGCCAATATCGACAACCATATTTCCTGTTGCCTCTTCGACCGGAAGACCTGCGCCTATTGCTGCTGCCATCGGTTCTTCAATCAAATATGCCTCACGTGCTCCGGCTTGCTGTGCCGCATCTATTACTGCTCGCTTTTCTACTTCAGTTACTCCGCTCGGTACTCCGACTACTACTCTCGGACGCGAAAAAGATTTTGAACCCATCGCCTTCCTTATAAAATATTTCAGCATTGCCTGAGTTACATCGAAATCTGCTATCACTCCGTCTTTCATCGGACGAATCGCAATTACATTTCCCGGTGTTCGCCCTATCATTTTTTTTGCCTCTTCACCGACTGCCAATACTTCGCCGGTATCTTGTTTTATTGCAACGACGGAAGGCTCACGAAGAACAATTCCGCGACCTTTCACATGTACCAATGTATTAGCCGTGCCTAAATCTATGCCCATATCGTGACCGCCAAATAAACTCCACATTCAATTTTAACCTCCGAGTACTTACAATCAAAATTTTTTTGATCGCAAAACTTTTTCATGTTCTTACCTTCATTTAAGGCGAATTTATTTTATCACCTGATTATCACATTTGCAAGAAATTTTTTTGTCAATGTCTCAATCGCTTTTTCATTTTAAAATTTTTTTTTTGCAAATTATTTTTTGTATTCATTGCTTAAATCATTTACTTAAATTTAAATTAATGCTATAATTTCTGAAATTTTCGATTGAATATTTTTGATGAACAGGAGAAATTTTTTTAAATGGATACGGCAAAGAATTTCAAATTAAATCGTTATCTTTCTCCGCTCAACGTTTGGGCTTTGTCATTCGGCTGTGCAGTCGGCTGGGGTGCATTCGTTATGCCCGGTACGACTTTTCTGCCAATCGCTGGACCGATCGGAACGGCGATCGGAATGACAATCGGCGGCATCGTCATGGCTGCCATCGGTTTCAATTATCACTACATGATGAATCGTTATCCCGATGCCGGAGGAACTTATTCATATTCAAAAAAGATTTTCGGCTACGATCACGGTTTTTTGAGTGCGTGGTTTCTTATTCTCGTTTACATTGCAATCACTTGGGCAAATGCTACTGCTCTGCCTCTGATTTTTCGCAAATTGCTCGGTGATTTTTTTCAAGTCGGATTTCATTATCAAATTTTCGGCTATGATGTTTATCTCGGTGAAGCTCTTCTTTCATTATTTTCAATATGGCTGTTCGGTTTTATTTGTATTCGCGGCGGAAAATGTGTTGCTTACATTCAAACAATTCTTGCTTTAATTCTTTTCGGTGGTATCCTAATCGGATTCGGAGCGGCTGTCATCAGCAACAACGGCAATTTGTTTTCAACAACTCATTCATATACTTTTGAAATGGAACCCGGATTTGCAATTTTCAGTATCGCCGTTTTGTCTCCTTGGGCTTTCTCAGGCTTTGAATCAATTTCTCATTCCGTTGAAGAATTTACTTTTTCAGTAAAAAAATCTTTCGTCGTTATGATCGTTTCAATTTTGTCCGGCGCAGTCGCTTATATCGCACTCGCTTTTATGGCTGTTGCCGTCATTCCTCCCGAATACATCAATTTAAACGGTTACATTCACGACATCGGCAATCTTTCGGGACTCGCAAGCCTTCCTACTTTCAATACCGTCAATGTTCTTCTCGGTCAAAACGGTTTAATTATGTTGGGCTTAACGGTCGTTGCGGCAGTTGCAACAGGTTTAATCGGTAATTCAATCGCCGCAAGCCGTTTGCTTCATTCCATGTCAAGAGATGATTTGTTTCCCGAAAAATTTGGTTCGCTCAATTCTTTTCATACTCCTAAAAATATTTTGCTTTTCATCATGTTGATTTCAATTCCGATTCCTTTTCTCGGCAGAACCGCAATCAGTTGGATTATTGATGTTAATACCATCGGCACAACCATCGCTTATGCTTACACTTCAGCTGTTGCTTTCAAAAAAGCTCGCGACGAAAAATATTTGCCTGCACAAATTACCGGATTAACGGGAACAATCGTTTCAGTATTATTCTTTTTATATTTTATGATTCCGTCTTTCTGGACTGTCAGCGCAATGTCAACCGAATCTTATTTGATTTTAATTGCCTGGAGTATGATCGGATTTGTTTTCTTCAGATATATTTTCAAAAAAGATACTGAAAGACGTTTCGGAAAATCTACGGTTACATGGATTGCACTTTTATTTTTAATTTTTTTCACTTCAACAATTTGGCTTCGTCAGGCTAATCATGCAACGACTAATTCAGTTTTAAACGGTCTCAATGATTATTACGTCGAAAAATTGAATGAACACGGATTTATAATTGAGGAGTCTGAAAAAGAAAATTCAAAACATTATCTTGAAATGCAAATGAATTTCGTCAACGAGTCATTGAGAGATTTCAATTTGATTCAAATTACAATTATTGTTATGAACCTTTTCATCATGTTCAATATTTACAATATGATGATGAGACGAGAAAGAGAAATGGAAATTCAAAAAATGGAGGCTGAACAGAGCAACAAGGCGAAAACAAATTTTTTGTCGAATATGAGCCACGATATAAGAACGCCGATGAATGCGATAATAGGTTATACGACTTTGCTCCGAAAAGAAAAAAATCTTCCTCCGAAAGCCGACGAATATTTAAATAAAATTGAAGCGTCAAACAAACATCTTCTCGCACTCATAAACGACATTTTGGATATGAGCAGAATCGAAAGCGGCAAAATGGAATTAAATCCGATTAAAGCAGATTTAATAAAAACTATGGACGAAGTGCGCGATATGTTTGCAACTCAAATGATTACAAAAAGTATCGAATATACAGTTAAAACCGAAAACATTACAAATAAAACGGTTTTGTGTGATACAAATTATTTAAATCGCGTGCTTTTGAATTTAATCAGCAATGCTTATAAATTCACTTCTGAAGGCGGAAAAGTAAGCGTAACATTGAAACAAGTCGGAGCAAATGAAGGAGTCGGCTCATATGAATTGAGAGTAAAAGATACAGGCATGGGAATGAGTCCCGAATTTGCCGCGAAAGTTTTTGAGGCTTATTCGCGAGATAAAACCGTCAATAAAATTCAAGGTACAGGCTTGGGAATGGCAATTACAAAAAGTATCGTCGAATTGATGAACGGAATCATTGAAGTTAAATCCAAAAAAGGAAAAGGAACTGAATTTATCGTAAAAATTAATTTTCCTCTCGTCGAAGAAGAAACGGTTGACGAAAATGAAAAATTTGAAGAAAATAAAAAGCACGAAATCAATTTCAAAGGAATGAAAATATTGCTCGTCGAGGATAATTTGGTCAATCGTGAAATTGCCTCATTAATTTTGACTGAGTTCGGATTTGTGATTGACACGGCAGAAAATGGAAAAGAGGCAGTTGAAAAATTTTCAGCGTCAAAAGCCGGCGATTACGATTTAATATTAATGGACGTTCAAATGCCGATTATGAACGGTTATGAAGCGTCAAAAGAAATTCGCAAATTAAAAAATCCTCAACTCGCAAACATTCCGATAATCGCAATGACTGCAAACGCATTCAGCGAAGACATTCAAGCGGCAAAAGATGCAGGAATGAACAGTCATATTGCAAAGCCGATCGACATACCAAAAATGATTGAGACATTGACGGAAGTTTTAACATAAGATTGATTGGGACGGCGAAGTTGAAGGCAAAGAAGCAGATCCTCATTAATTGAATAAAAAAATTTTTTTGAAGAAAAGGAAAGTGAAATTAAAAATGGAAGACAGAAGTTACGAAAAATTTTTCAGACAAAATCGACTGCCGCATTTATGGTGTCCCGGCTGCGGAAACGGTATTGCAATGAAAGCAATCGTTCAGGCAATCGAAAATAAAGACGGCTGGGATCAAAATAATACTGTCATAGTCAGCGGAATCGGCTGTTCATCACGTGCAAGCGGTTACATGGATTTTGATACTCTTCATACTGCTCACGGTCGTGCAATTCCGTTTGCGACGGGAATTAAACTTGCAAATCCTAAATTAAATGTTGTCGTCATAACAGGCGACGGAGATTGTACGGCAATCGGAGGAAATCATTTTATTCACGGCTGCCGACGCAATATTGATTTGACTGTCATTCTTTTCAACAATAATATTTACGGAATGACGGGAGGTCAAGCCTCACCGATGACACCACTCGGAAAAAAAGCGACTACTGCTCCATACGGTTCGATTGACAGACCTTTTGATGCGTGTCATTTGGCTCAAGCCGCAGGTGCTACTTATGTTGCAAGATCGACTGCTTTTCACGTTCAACATCTCGTTAAAATGATTTCTGACGGATTGGACAATAAAGGATTTTCATTTATTGAGGCACTCGTTCAATGTCCGACGGCTTACGGAAGAAGAAATAAAATCGGAGATCCTTCAAAAATGATGGCTTGGATGAGAGACAATGCCGTTATGAAAAATGCTTGGGACAAACTCGACGATGAAAAAAAATCCGGCGAAAAATTCCCGATCGGTTTATTTTATAAATCTGAAGCGATTGATTACGACACAGCTTATGAACAAGTAATTGAAAAAGCGATGGCTTAAAAAAATTTTTTCTCAATTAAGCAAACATTTTTCAAAAGAGTGTTTGTTTTTTTTTGCATTAAAAAGGATTTTTCTAAACTATAACGAAACTTTCATGAAAATAAATTATTTATATGAAAAACATCATAATTGTGAATAATAATCTCAAATGTGCATTGTAAAAAATCAATAATTAAGCATAAAGCAAAAAAATAATTTCACGAAAGAAATTTTTAATCACAAACGATAATTTAAAATCAAAAAATTTTGCAATTAATGTATTTTCACAAAAGTTATAATAGTTCAACATATGCGACGATAAAAGCGAAAATTTGAAGTTTTTTTATTGAATTTGCCGAAAATCATCAAAAAATACTTGCAAAATTAAATAAAAAACCGTATCATTGCAGACATAGAAAACATAACGAAAGAGAAATGCTTTCACATATGTGAAGGAGTGATTGATATGATGCCTGTTGAAAAAAGAATTTTGATAAAAGTTGCAAACATGTATTATCTTGAAAATATGAAACAAAGCGACATAGCAAAAAAACTCGGTGTTGAGCGAACAACGATCAGCAAATATCTCAAACGTGCAATGGAACAAGGTATCGTAAATATTTCAATCGCAACCGATAATTATGAAGATATTGAATCGGCAATGGAAAAACGTTTCGGCTTAAAAGAAGTTTTCATTGTTCCTAAAAGTTACGACATTCAAGCAGTCAAACAAAATATGGCAAGAGCAGGTTTAAATCTTCTTCGCAGAATCGTTTCAAACGGACAAGTAATCGGAATAGCATGGGGAACAACAATTCGTGAGTTGACAAGATACGCCGAACAGGAAAAATTGCCTCAACTCGACGCAGATTTTGTTCCTCTTGACGGCGGACCTGAAAATATTAACAGCGAATTTCATGTCAACACTCTTTGTTATCAACTTGCACGCTCATTCGGAGCAAGAAGTCATTATATTTATGCACCGGCAATTACTCGCACGGTTGAAATTCGTCAGGCAATCATTCAAGATGTAAATTACGAAAAAATTTCTGCCTTTTGGAAAAAACTTGATATAGGAATTGTTGGAATCGGAGCACAAGTTAAATCTTCAAATTTGGTCTGGATGGGAGATTTTGGCAGAGAAGGAATTGAAAGTCTTTACAAAACAGGTGCGGTCGGCGAAATTTGCTCGGTATTTTTCGACATAAACGGAAATGCAGTCAAAACAGATTTCAGCGACAGAATTATTGCCGTTGAGTTGGATACTCTGCGAAATTTGAAATACAGTATCGGAATGGCAACTTCACGCGAAAAAGTACCTGCAATTTTAGGAGCATTGAGAGGACATATCATAAACGTATTGATTACAGATGAAATGACGGCGAAAATTTTACTCAATGAGTAATTTTTATAAAATTAAAATTTGGAGGTGAAAAAATGCTGTTGTATTTGGTGGCAATCGGAGTAACCGTTTGGATTTTGCAGACAGTTTTGGGACTTTGGCAATTTAAAAAATTCAGCAATCACATTAAATATCTCAGAAGTTTCGGAAGAGTTGCAATCGGAAGAGCAAGAGGAAGATTTTTGGCAGGAGTTATAATTTTATTGGTCATTGATAATTATTGCAGAATAATTAAGGGTGAAATTATGGAAGGTCGAACGGTTTTTGCGGATTTCAAAGAATTTAATATTTTGAACGGTCTTACTCTCTTTGAACTCAGCGACGAACTTTGCAAAAGTTTAAAACTGCCTCTGCAACAATCAATCGCGGTTATCAGTGCCAAGCAGGATTACGAAAATTATCAAATTATGCAAAACAACAGCGTACAAAATGATTAAAAATATTTTTCGAGGGTATTTCAAACATTATCAAATTAAGGAGTGATTTTTGTGGATGTAATGGTTCAATTCGCTCAAGCCTTTATCGGTCTTTTTAACAAAGGCGGCGAAACACTTGCAGGCTGGGTCAGCGGAATTATTCCGACTCTTATTGTACTTCTCGTTGCGATGAATGCCATCGTTAAAATGATTGGTACCGAGAGGATTGAAAAATTTGCTGGAGTTTGTGCCGGCAATCCGATTACACGTTATATCGTTCTTCCGGTAATCGGTACATTCTTCTTCTGTAATCCTATGACGCTTTCGCTCGGAAAATTTCTGCCGGAATTTTATAAACCTTCCTATTATGCTGCGGCAAGCGGATGTTGTCACACTTTGAACGGTCTCTTTCCTCACATCAACCCGGGTGAATTGTTCGTTTTTCTCGGAATTGCAAACGGAATTACTACTTTAGGTTTCAGTACGGTTGATCTTGCACTTCGTTATCTTTTAATCGGTATCGTAATTAATTTCTTGCGTGGCTGGGTAACAGACTTCACGAGTGCTTATGTTCAAAAACAGCAAGGCATTGAACTCAGCAAAACGTTGAAGAATAATTGAGAGGTGAATTTGAAATGGCTGAATATAAATCGGTAGTAATTAAAGCAGGCAGCGGCGGATTTGGCGGACCTTTAACGATTGTTCCGAATGACAAAAAAAATAAGGTCGTCTGTATTACCGGCGGAGTAATGTCGCCTGTTGCTCAACGTCTCGCAGAAATGACAGGCTGTGAACTTGTTGACGGTTTTAAAACTCGTGT
>CAJOPN010000064.1 GCA_905236285.1 uncultured Selenomonadaceae bacterium
TGCAAATCTTTCGGCACAATCATATAAAATTCGTTCATTAGCGTAACGGGCATTTTTTCCGTCAATTCAAATTGAGTCGCGTCAATGCCATCGCGAATAGAAAATTTGCAATCGTTCAAAACGGTTTGCATGCCGTCCAAGTCAAGCTCAAGTTCAGTCTGTGGAGTTGGCGGAGGAGGAGGCGGCGGTGGAGGGGGTGCAGAGTCATCCTCGAAGGAAAATATATTTGAAAAAATTATGCTGAGATGGTTTTTTCCGCAATTTCTGACGGCTTTTTCATCGAAAGAAATATTTTTATCGGTAAGGCAAGCGGTCAAAAGATCTTTCACGCCCTGTCCCTGCGTTGTCGGGTGAGTTATAAAATTTCCCAAGTCATCAGCATTTTTTATCGTCTTGAAAGTTTCCAAATTTTTATCTCCGAAAATATTTTCGGTGGCATACTTTTTGAGTTCTTCGACGCTCAAAGAAATTTTTGCCGCGGGAATTTCTTCAAAAATTTCCTTCAAAAACTCTTCAACCGAAATCATTCTGCCCTTGTAGTTCACATTTTCCATTTAATCAACTCCTTTGTTGTGCTTCGACGATCGCCGGAATAGCTTCTTCAAAAGTTTTCTTCAACTCGGACATATTGTCAATTTTATATGCGTAATTCGGAGTGGAAATATTTTTTATGAACGCCTCGCCGACTCCCGAACCCGCGCCGATCGTCGCAATTAAAATTTTAGATTTTTTCATTTTATCCGCGTATTTCAGAACGGCATTTTCGTCAAAAGGATAACCGTCCGTCACGATTATGACGACTTTTTTATTTGAACTTTTATATAAATCCTCGTCGGCGTATTGCAAGGCGGTATATAAATCAGTACCTCCGCCCGCGCTTACATTCTGCATTGCATTTTGTAATCTGTTCACGTCCCGCGTCAAAGGAACGAGCCGATGTGCGTAAGAATCAAAAGTTATCAATCCCATGCTGTGTACGCCGAAATCTATAATATCGCTGAAAAGCGTTTTGCACGCACGTTTTGCCTCGTTAATTGCCCTGCCGTCCATACTGCCCGAAGTGTCCAAGAGCAACATAAAATCGATTGATGCTTGAATTTTTTTGCGGACGGGCTTATTGCCTTTTTTAATCTCGATAATTTTTTTTGCGCCGCTGTTTTCGTCCTGCGCCGTGACAACAACAACACCGCTTACGTCGTAGTTGAAAGTGACTTTGATTTTCGGAACGCCTGCGGGAGCCTTCGCAATATTTTCAAGCGAAACATCGCCGTAATAGTCGTGAGCTTCAATGTCCTCAACATCTTCCGCATCGTCGCCGGCTTCATAAATATAAATCGGCACAACGGTTTGATTATTTTGAGACGTGCTGTAAACTTTTGAAAATTCGCAGGGATATTCGTCGCCCTTGTTGAGAATTTTTGAAAGAATCATTTTTTTGCCGTTCGGCGAAAGAACTTCCACGCCGAAAGAATGAGACAAAATGTCACGAGGTTTAATTGCCAGACCGCCGTTAATCGACTCGGCAACGTAGCAGGCACCGATTACGACCAGCGAATCTAAATTAAGTTGAGCGTCCGCCTTCTTGCCGAAAATTTTTTCGACTTCTTCACGAACTTTCGGAATGTAACAACTGCCGCCCGCCAAAATGATCGTGGAAATTTCGCTGACTTTGAATTTGTCGCTTGAGTCGATAAATTTTTTTATGCGGGAAGTAATTTTATCGTAGATCGGCTTGCAAATGTTATCAAATTCTTCGCGCGTAAATTCAATGTTGAAATCGTAATTTTTTCCGTTGTAATGAAAAAGATTCAGAATAGTTACATCGCAAGTCGTGGATTCACTCAAATCAATCTTAGCTTTTTCCGCCTCTTCCAAAATCCTGCCGGTCATCGAATAATATTCATTGTGATCCAATCCGGATTTTTTTTGACTGGAGAGATCAAGCCCCAAATCATCTTGAATTATACCGATAAAATAATCATAAATCAGCTTGTCGAAATCGTCGCCACCGAGTCTTCGGTCGCCGTCAAGATCAAGTGCGCGATAAACACTGTTGGCTTGATCTGCCTCCAAAACGCTTATATCGAAAGTACCGCCGCCCAAGTCCACGACAAA
>CAJOPN010000065.1 GCA_905236285.1 uncultured Selenomonadaceae bacterium
AAATATTTCTTTGAAAAATGATAATTTAAAACATCTTGATCGAATAGAATAATCATATTTTTATATTCAGGAGGAAGATCTGCGAAATCTTTTATATAAGCAAAATTATTTTCACGAAGATATTTTAAATTGAAAATCATAACGCCGGAATTTAAATAATCATCATTTTGAATTATTTCATTTTGAACAAGAGGATGAAAACTAATCGGCATTGCACCGTTCAAAACTTCGGGAATCGCCGCACAAGGATAATTTTTTACGTCAATATTCCAAAGTTCTTCAATATCCAAATTAACGAGAGTATCACTACTGTCAAGATAAATTATTTTTTCAATTTCCGAAGGCAAAATTTCCGTCATGGTCAAGCGGTAAAATGCGCCTATCATTTTAAGTGAATCGCTTACACTTTCAAAATAATATTTCACTTCAGGCACTTTATTTTCAATATTGTAAAATTTAATTTGCTGATTGTATTGACCTGCAAGATAAACAAATTTATCATGGTTATCACTTGACAAATTATTATCGTGAATGATATGAATTGTCACGGGTTTTTGAGTATTTTCAAAAATTGATGCTATTGACACTCCCGGGATTTTGGCATAACTTTCATTACCTCCTTGAAATGAATAACATACATGAATCATTTAAAAAAATCACTCCTTCAATCGGGACGAATGAAATCACTTATCGTCAATTTTTTTTGTTCTCTTAATTCCTTCAGCGGAGTTCTTGCAATTTTCGGCTTGTCCTCTTGAAATTCCGGAGGCACTTGAGGAAGATCAGGATCATCTTCAGGCGGAATTAAATCAACTTTCAAAGTATCGCCGTTATTAATCGGATCGGCAAAATCGACAGGCTTATTATTAACCAAAATTTTAAAATTAATGCGGCTTTTTGAATCGGGCGGCTTGAAATCAACAGCAAGAAGTGCATCGGAAACCGTAACAATTCGCGTTGAAGATTTATATTCAATCGTTGCCTCATCATCAATAATTGAATTTTTTGATGCCGCACGACCGTTTAATTTCAATTCGCTTGATGATGCAGGAATTTTAAAATCTTCTCCGTCGTAATGAATGACGATATTTTTTTCAAGACTGTTGACTTTTATAACGTCGGAAATTTTCGGCATATCATTTGCAATATATTCGAGTGAATCACCTTGATGAATCGGCAAAGTAATTTGAACAGGTGAATCATTCATCAAAATGGTCGGTGTACAGTTGAAATGAGTTTGACGACCGTTTAAAGTAAATTTGATTCTTCGACCGTTAGGCGGAAATCCTGCCATTCTCAAAGCCTCGCCGACAGTTCGCGGCATTCTGATTTTAACTTCGTCGCCGTCCTTTAGCAATGTTTTCAATTCGGCTGATTCATTGTTGATTAATATTCTCGCTTTAACCGCAACTTCATTTCCGTTGACAATAAAATTAAAATCATTCAATTCATCTATGACATCTGAAACATGAATTTCGGGAGTTCGACCGTCAAGACCTTCAATTACATTTATTCGACAATTATTTACAATCGGAGTATCAAGATTAACTTCTTCATCATCAATCATAATTTTGGCAAGAGTTCCTAAAGTTCCTTGAAAAGTTTTTTTCACGCCGTCAACCGTAATCATTAATCCGAGTCCCGGTTTTCCGTTGAATTGTCTAAGTTGAATACCTGCGCTTAAAAGTGCATCCGAAACGGTTAAATCTCTGAAATGAAATAAATTGTATTCGTCGTCGTTAACAAAAACCGTCAAAAAATGAAAAGTATCTGTGGAGGCGATTTTTAAAATTCCGAGAGGTGTAACGGCATCGGGCAATCGTAATTCTTTTGGAATTGAAGTAATACCGTCAACAATATCGGGATTGCGAACGGCGACGCGATTATCAGGCATTTTTAAAGATTCTGCGACAAATGAATTTAATTTTGGAGTAAGAGAACCGCCGCCGACAAGCATAACCGCCTGCGGAATTTCATTATTGTTTAATTCAACAACGGTTTTTGCAATAGAATCGGCAAGGCCCTTAATGTTTTCGATAATTGGCTGAATAATTTCTTCTGCAGTCATGTCGAAACGAGAACCGAGAATATCCTGAAATGCGGCCGGCTGATTATTTGCGGCTTTACGTTTGACTTCTTCGGCGACATTAAAATCAAGCAAAAATTTTTGACTTATTGCCTCCGTGACTTCGTCTCCCGCAAGAGGAACCATTCCATAAGCAATTACCGATCCGTTTTTCGTGATTGCAACGTCTGAAGTTCCTGCTCCTATGTCAACCAAAACCAAATTTAAATGACGCATCGTCGGAGGAATCAAAACATTAATTGCGGCGATAGGTTCAAGAGTCAATGCTTTCATTTCCAGATGAGCATATTGAAGAGCAGACTGCATTGAATCAATGACTTGACGCGGAAGAAAAGTTGCAATAACGGTTGCCTTTGCAATTTTGCCGCGTTGACCGACGAGAGTTTTCAAGCGAACGTTGTCAAGTTCATATTGAATTGTTGAAAAGCCGACGCAATAATAACTTGTCGGATCGTCTATCGTTTGAGATTTTGCCAATTCGGATTGAGCAAGTTGAACTGCCGAAAATTCCAAATTGCGTTCCTGTTCAAAAGTTATAACTCCGTCGACATTAATTTCTGAAGTGGCGGTGACAGTATAAAGAGCACGACCTGCAGCGGCAACGGCAGCCGAATTTAAATTTCCGACTTGTTTTTCAAGAGCCGATTTAACATTTTTAATGACAGCGGCAACTTGAGGAACATCGTGAATTTGTCCGTCAAGCATTGCCCGCGTCTTATGTTCTTCTCTGTGAGTTGCCACGATTGTCAAATTGCCGTCATTTTCTTTTACTGCTACTATTCCTATTACCGATCGCGTTCCAATGTCAAGAGCAAAAATTTTTTCACGATCATCAAAATTTTTTTCAACGTCAGAATTTTTTATTTCAATTTCATTCGCCGATTTTAATTTTCTCGTGCGTTTGGGTTTAATATTCTCAACAATTTTTTCATCGACCGTTTTTTTTCTCGGCATAAAGATTACCACCACCAATTCAAATAAAAAAAGGTTATTTGTTATATTTCGCGAATTAATAATATAATCCTGTTTAAAAATTAAAAATAATGTTGCTTGAAATTTGAGAGATAAAAAAATATAATCGCGAGGTGAAAAAGATGAACGGAAACAGGGAAGTAATAACCGGAGGCGATTTCAAAAGAATGGTAGCGGGAGCTTACAGCGAATTTTTGCTTGAATATGAAAATATCAACAGACTTAAAGGAATAGGAATACTTCCGGGAACTCATATATTGAGGACAATGGGAGCTGCAGTCATGCCGCTTGCCGATGCAAAAGACGACAGCATAGGCGGATTAAGTCGAAGAGTGGCGACGGCAGCAGTATTTGGTGCAAGAGGAAATGCCGGAGTAGTCCTCGCGCAAATGTTCAGAGGAATTGCTGCAGGTTTGGCCGGAAAATATGACGCTACAAGCAGCGAATTCGGCAAGGCTTTTCAATATGGAATTTTGTGCTCGCAAAGAGTAATTCCCGAATCAACGGAAATACCTTTTATAACAGTTGCAAAAGCGGTAGCAAAAGGAGCGTATCGAGCAGTTCGTGAAGAAAAACCGATTTCCGAAATACTTGAGGCCGCAATCAATGCAGGAAAAAAAGCAATGGAAAATCTCGAAGAAAATGATTCGGGAGCATATATAATGAACAGTTTTTTGAGCGGATGTCTGAGAGGTCTTGACGGGAATTTTGTTTCGCCTGCAGTAAGTTTGTCTCTCGGATTAGGTGCAGGTCGAAATATGCCTGATCCGCGACATGATATTGTCAAGCCGTATTGTGTGAGATTAAAAGTTAAAAATCCTCAATCGAGTATACCGGAATTAAAAAGACAGATGAGCGATTTAAGCAGTTTTTCAATAGTAGAAAGAATGAGCGGATCGGTTGATGTTCATTTTCATACAGATCACGTCGGCAAGGCGATTGAACAAGCGATAGGCTGGGGACCTTTAAGAGAAGTCAGAATTGTCAACATGAGTGAAAGTCATACATTGCCGGCGCATGATGCAGTAATGCCGGTTGCAGCTTTGGCAATCGCGAAAGATAATTCCGAAGCTCAGAAATTACAAGATGCAGGAGCATCAATATTGATAACGGGTTGTGCAGAATCTTCTCCGTCGATAGCCGAAATTGTCGGAGCGGCTCACAGCGATTTGGCATCATCATATATTTTAATTGCGTCGAGTCCAGATTATTATTTGGTTTTTCATCAAGCAAAAAAATTACTTGGCAATCGTGTTGAATTGGTGCTTGTCAACTCAACCGATGAGGCGATTGAATCATTGAAAAAATTTTCGGCGGCACTATCATTATCTGAAAACACAATCAACATGAATAAAAAATAATTTTAAATGTGAAAAAAATTCATCATGCGCTGAGTAAGAGATTTTGCATCGTCGTTTTTATGGCTGAGAAGATATTCAAGCGCACCTGCATAAAAAAATGAAGTTATTGGAATAAAACGATTGTACTTGCGAAAATCTCCCCATATCAATAATTTTTCATACAACGCGGCGAAATCATTTTTGTCGGCGTTATATTTTTTGGTGATTGATGAAAGTCTGCGATCATTTTCAACAAAATTAAAAATTTCCTCGATAAGTCGGGGATTTTTTTTGTCATTCCAATATTTATTGATAAGTTCAACTGTTTTTTTCGATCTCTTCAATGAACGGCGCATTTCAAAAATAAATAAAATTGTCAGCGCAATTAGCATTATAAATAAAAAATATTGCATAAATTTTAACCTCTGTGATATATTAAACAAAAAATTAAAAAAAATGAAAGGTTTGATTATAATGACAAAGCTGGGAACTTTTTATGGAATTGGAGTCGGTCCGGGAGATCCGGACTTGCTGACGATTAAAGCCATTAACGCAATTAAAAATTCTGATGTCATAATTGCTCCGAAAACAGAAAAAAAGGAAGGCAGCATTGCACTCGAAATTGCAAAACCTTATCTCAAATCAAACATTGAAATTGTATATCAAGTTTTCCCGATGGTCAAGGATTTTGCAGAGTCTCCCGAAATTTTCATTGCAAATAAAAATGAAATTTTGTCATTGCTTGACGAAGGAAAAAATGTTTCATTCTTGACTATAGGCGATCCGATGTTTTACAGCACTTATATTTATATTTTTAATTTGCTTTCCGAAGAAAAAATTAATATTGAAACAATTCCGGGCGTTCCTGCATTTTTGGCGATTGCTTCAAAAATCGGTCGACCTCTCGCATTCGGAAATGATATTTTGTCAATAATTCCTGCAACTGCCGAAAAAAATGAAATTGAATCAGCTCTCGAAAATTCAAATACTTCCGTCTTGATGAAAGTTTACAAAAATTTTAATGAAGTTGTCGAAATGCTTGAAAATCACAAAATGATTTCGCAGTCAATGCTTGTCAGTCGCTGTGGTCTTTCAGACGAAAAAATTATTTCAAATATCGCCGAACACAAAAATGAAAATTTAAATTATCTTTCGACAATCATCACACGCAAAGACAAATAATTATTGACGATAACGACGGCTTAATGTAAAATACTTGCGCTAAATTTTTTTTTGGAGGAATTTTAATGGAAAAATATTCGCCGCGGGAAATTGAAAAAAAGTGGCAGGACAAATGGGAAAATGACGACGTTTACAAAACAGAAATTGATAAAAATCGTCCGAAATATTATGCACTTGAAATGTTTCCGTATCCGAGCGGCAATTTGCACATGGGACATGTTCGCAATTATTCGATAGGTGATGTCGTCGCACGTTACAGAAATATGGCAGGTTATAATGTTCTTCATCCGATGGGATTCGATGCTTTCGGAATGCCGGCTGAAAATGCTGCGATTGAACACGGAGTTAAGCCTTCGGATTGGACTTTTTCAAATATAAAAAATATGATTCGCCAGCTTAAAACGATGGGACTTTCATACGATTGGGATCGTGAAGTCGAAACTTGCAGACCTGATTATTACCGCTGGACTCAATGGCTTTTTGAATTATTTTATAAGCGCGGACTTGCATACAAAAAAGAAGCCTCTGTTAATTGGTGCGACAAATGCGGAACGGTTCTTGCAAATGAACAAGTCGTTGAAGGAAAATGCTGGCGTTGCGATTCTGAGGTTCACAAAAAAAATTTATCGCAATGGTTTTTCAAAATTACCGATTATGCCGACGAACTTTTAAAAGATTTAGAAAAACTGGAAGGCTGGCCCAATCGTGTAAAAATTATGCAGGAAAATTGGATTGGACGAAGTGAAGGACTTGAATTTGAATTGGAAGTCCCCGAATTAAATGAAAAATTGGCAGTTTATACAACTCGTCCCGATACGGCTTTCGGTATTACTTTTATGGCTCTTGCTCCCGAACATCCTCTCGTCGAAAAAATTTGTGCAGTTTCAAAAAAATCCGACGAGATAAAAAAATTCTGCGAACGAGTAAGAAGTCAATCGGAAATTGAACGCACTTCAAGCGAATCCGAAAAGGAAGGAATTTTCACGGGAATTTATTGCATTAATCCTTTTAACGGAAACAAAGCACAAATTTGGATAACAAATTATGTTCTTGCCGATTACGGAACAGGTGCGATAATGGGAGTTCCGAGCGGAGATCAACGCGATTGGATGTTTGCAAAAAAATATGACATTGATATTATTTTGACTTTGCAGCCGAAAGGACAAAAATTAAAACTTGAAGAAATGTCGGCGGCTTACGTTGAAAAAGACGGTGAACTTGTAAATTCCGGAAAATTCACAGGCATGGAAATGCACAAAGCAATGAAGGCAATCATTGAGGAGGCAGAGACTCAAGGATTCGGCAAAAGAAAAATTAATTATCGTCTCCGCGACTGGTTAATTTCACGTCAAAGATACTGGGGCGCACCAATTCCGATTATTTATTGCGACAAATGCGGCGAACAACTCGTTCCGGAAGAAGATTTGCCTGTTCTTTTGCCTGAAGATGTCGAATTTAAACAAGGTGCATTGAGTCCGCTTTCGACTAGTACATCATTTAATGATTGCAAATGTCCGAAATGCGGCGGTCATGCTCATCGCGAAACAGATACAATGGATACTTTCATTTGCTCAAGCTGGTATTATTTCCGTTACGCCGATCCTCACAATGAAAAAATTCCTTTCGATCGCGATAAAGTTAATTATTGGTCGCCTGTCGATCAATATATCGGCGGAATTGAACATGCCATTTTGCATTTGCTTTATTCAAGATTTTTCACAAAAGTTTTGCGCGATTCAAAAATGTTGGATTTCGACGAGCCTTTTACAAATCTTTTGACTCAAGGAATGGTTATAAAAGACGGCAAGAAAATGAGCAAATCGATCGGCAATGTCGTATCACCTGAAGAAATTATTGCAAAATACGGTGCCGATACTGCAAGATTATTTATACTTTTTGCCTCGCCTGTCGATCGTGATCTAGATTGGTCCGATGAAGGCGTTCAAGGTTCATTCAGATTTTTGAATCGTGTCTGGAGAATTTTGGATATTTTCGGCGAATCAATAAAAGTCGGAAAAGAAAATTACAATGTCGATGAATTGACTGAAGAAGAAAAAATTTTGCGTCGAACTCTGCACAAATCAATCAAAAAAGTTACCGAAGATTTGAAAGACAGATTTGCATTTAATACGGCAATAAGTACATTGATGGAACTAGTCAACGCAATGCACGTTTTCCAAAATAAAAAAATTAATCCGAATCTTGCGCGTGAAACTGCCGAAAATCTTTTAAAAATGCTTGCGCCGTTCGTTCCTCATATCGCCGAAGAACTCTGGTCACAATTTTTTGAGGGCAGCGTTCATAAACAAAAATGGTCTGAATTTGATTCGTCGGCAATCGTTGAAGATGAAATTGAAATTGTATTGCAAATTAACGGAAAAGTTCGCGACAGAATTAAAATTGCGGCGAATCTCGACAAATCCGAAATTGAAAAAGCCGCTCTCAATCTTCCGCGTGCAAAGGAACTTACCGAAGGCAAAAAAATTGTTAAAGTTATCGCCGTTCCGAACAAACTTGTAAATATCGTCGTCAAATAAAAATTTTTTCAAATAAAAAAAACCTTGAAAGATTATTTCGGACAAGGTTTTTTATTTTTCGGCAAATTTTTTTGCGCGGCTGATTGCCAATTCAATTTTTTCAGCCTCAACCGCATTTGCAATGTCTTCAGTTTTAAAAGGCATTTTGCAATGAACTTTTGTGCCTTTGCCGACTTCGGAAATTATTTTTAATTCCGCTCCGATAATTTTTGCTCTTTCCTGCATCGAAAGCACGCCGTAATAACAATTTGCAATTTCGTTGACTTTGTAATGTTCGGTTTCGCGCAAATCAATTTTCTTTAAAAGTTTTTCCTGACGTTTCAAATTTTCATCGGGATCAAATCCCTTTCCTTCATCGGCAATTAAAATTGAAAGTGCGGAATTTGAATAAAGCATTCTGACAGTTGCAGTTTTAACTCCCGAATGTAACGCGACATTGTTCAAACTTTCTTGAATGATTCTGAAAAGTGCCGTTTCAATATATCGAGGCAATGAAATTTCTTTTCCGTCAACTGAAAATTTCGCCGTCAAAATTCCGCGTTCAGCCAAATTTTCAACGAGTTGTTTAATCGCCGCAGTCAATCCCAAATTTTCCAATGCAAGCGGTCGAAGATTAAACATTATTTGCCGTACAGAATTTAAACATTCATTAAGCTGCTTTTTTAAATCGCCGACATTAAAATCATTTTCGATTTGCAACAAAATATCTTCAAGCAAAATTGCCGGTCCGTCGTGAAGTTCTCTTGCCATTCTGTGACGTTCCTGCTCTTGTGCCTGAACTATTTTTGCACGCTGTGATTTTTCCTCGACCTGCAAATAATATTCAGAGTAAACAAAAGATTTAATTCGTGAACTTAAATAATGAAACATTGAGCCGATTACCAGAGAAAGTTCTTCGGATTGTTTCAAGCGGCTTTGTAATTTTTTCAATCTCCATTCGGTTTTGTCTCCTAGTTGTCCGAGTTCCTGCCAGCGTTCTTTTTCAAATGTCAAAGCATTTTGCAATTTTCTAACCGAGTTGTAACTTGCTTTCAATTCATCTTCGGAAACATTTGCCGCACTTAATTTTGCAAAATTTTGCTTGGCAATTTGTTCCTGTTTGGACAATGCGTCAATTCGATTTCCAACCTGCAGCGTTTGACTTTGCAGATTAAATAATTGCTTTTGAGTACTTTCAATTTCGGCTTTGATTGAATTATAAATTTCAAAAAATTTTTCTTTGTGAGATTCGATTATTGCAATCGTTTCATCGAGCATTTGATTTAAAATATTTTCGTCCATTATCTTACTCTTTTCATTCGGACGATTGTAATTTTCGGCTCAACTTTCGGAGCAAGTTCCATAATCATAAAAGAACTTCTGTCATCGTCGCGAGGTCTTGAGGCACTACCGGGATTTAAAAGTACCGGCGGACCTGAAAGATATTCAACAATGTGAGTGTGTCCGAAAATTGCAATGTCGGCATTTTGTTTTTTCGCCGCGTCCATAACATATTCTTGAGTGTAACGAACTCCGTAATTGTGTCCGTGCGTCAAAAAAATTTTATGTCCCGCAACATCAATTACTTTTTCGTAACAAGTTTCTTTAGTCGGCCAATCACAATTTCCAGCGACTCCGTGAACAGGTACATCATAAGTTTTTGATAAATATTCGGCATCAGGAGTGCAATCGCCTAAATGCAGCCACAAATCCATATCGTTTGCAATTTCCAATGCTTCATCTATTGCTGCCCAATTTCCATGCGTGTCGCTGATTATTCCTACTTTCATCATCAGATCATCTCTTCTCTATTCAGAAAAATATTTTTTTAAAATCGTTACCATTTTTCGTAACGCCTCGCCGCGATGACTGATTTTGTTCTTATCCTCAAGCGACAATTCTGCCATCGTTTTGTTTTCTTCTACATAAAAATACGGATCGTATCCGAAACCGCCTTGACCTCTCGGAATTTTTTTTATTGTTCCGTAACAAACTCCTTCGGTTTCAAATACAGTACCGTCCTCATCAATAAAAACCAATGCACAACGATAATCTGCTTTAGATTCTTCAACATTAATTTTTTCAAGTTCTTCAATTAATTTTTTATTATTCGTTCCATCATCGGCATGAAATCCTGCAAATCTCGCACTGAAAATTCCTGGATAACCGTTCAATGCATCAACTTCAAGTCCCGAATCATCTGCAAGGCACGCACAATTTGTTTGTTTTCTGAAAAATTCCGCTTTGATTCTTGCATTTTCCAAAAAAGTTTTTCCGTTTTCAATTGCGTCTGCCGTATCTCCAAAATCTTTTAAATATAAAATTTCAACAGGCAATTTTTCAAAAGCATTTTTCATTTCAATTAATTTGCTTTCGTTTTTCGTCGCGATTACTATTTTTTTCAAAATTATCATCCTATTCTGCCGACCCGCCAGACCAACTGACTGCCCAACGAATCTTTTTGCAAAGAAATTAATTCGTCTATTCCGATTTCTGCCAGATCAAGCAATTTATTTAATTCATCTCTTGAAAAAGGTCTCTTTTCGCCGGTTGATTGTATCTCTATAAATTCACCTGCGCCGCTCATTACTACATTGCAATCTGCTATCGCCTGTGAATCTTCATCGTAGCATAAATCCAAAAGCTTCTCACCGTCAGAATTTATTCCGACTGAAATTGCCGCTACGAAATCTTTAACCGGAAAAACATTTCCTTTTTCGTAAATCGTTTCGCAAGCCTCGACCAATGCAACAAATGCTCCCGTTATTGATGCAGTTCGTGTTCCGCCGTCGGCTTGAATCACATCGCAATCAATCGTTATCGTTCTTTCGCCTATTGCATCCAGATCCGTCACCGATCTCAAAGCTCGACCGATTAATCTTTGAATTTCCTGTGAACGTCCGTTGACTCTCGAAAAGGATTCTCTTTGAACTCTCAGCGGCGTTGAACTCGGCAGCATTGAATATTCTGCAGTTATCCAGCCTTTTCCCGTTCCTTTTAAAAATTGCGGCACTCTCTCTTCAATCGTCGCGGCACAAATTACTTTTGTTTGTCCCATTTCGATTAACGCCGAACCTTGAGGAAATCTTTGGCAATGTCTCAAAATTTTCGTCGATCTTATTTGATTTAATTTTCTTTTGTCAACTCTCAATATTTTCGTCTCCAAATTTATTTTTTTTCATTATAAATTATGATTGTTTTAATTGCAAGAAAAATTACACAGTTTTCAACAATTTCAAGCGGCTTATATAAAATTTGTAAGCGAAACATAAAAGAACGGTTGTAATAAACCAGCTTAAAGGATAAACAATCATCAGCGTTTCATAATTCGGATACATTGGGAAAATTGTATAAAGCCATAAAATTCGCACGCCGCAAACTCCGCACAAAGTCATCAATGCAGGCGGAAGAGAAATTCCATAGCCGCGAAGTGATCCGCTTAATCCTTCCATTACGACACTTATAAACTGCGGAGAAACTATATACCAAAGTCTGAGAGTTCCGAGTTCAATTACTTTCGGTTCATCGTTGAAAAATGACAAAAGATTTTCGGCAAAAATCAAAATGAAAGAGGCAAGCGCAAACATAAAAATTGTATTCAAACCCATTGACAGCCAAGTAATTTTTTTGCAACGTTTCAAATTTCCCGCACCGTAATTTTGACTGACAAAAGTCGTCGCCGCTTGAGCAAATCCGTTGATGATACAATAAATATTAATTTCAATCGTGAATGATGCCGCAGAGGCCGCCATTGCATCTGCACCTAGAGAATTAATTGCAGATTGAATCAACAAATTTGAAATTGAAAAAACCATTCCTTGAATACCGGCAGGCAGTCCGATACGAATAATTTCAAGCAATAACTTTTTATTGAAAATCATGACATTGACATCAAGATGAATAACGCCGCCTTCATGCGTCAAATTTTTAAAAAGAATCAATGCGCTGACGATATTTGAAATTACGGTAGCGAATGCCACGCCTGTAACTCCGAAATCAAAAATTATTTCCGAAATCAAATTCAAAATAATATTCAGCACGCTTGAAATCGTTAAACTTATCAAAGGCGTTTTTGTATCGCCGCGACTTCTGAAAATCGCCGCTTCAAAATTGTAAAGACCGATTGCAGGCATTCCGATTAAATAAATTCGCAGATAAGTTTCAGCCATGTCGAAAACTTCAGCCGGCACGTCCATATATTCGAGAACGGGATTTGTAAAAATTTCTCCGACGACGGTAATCACTACTCCGAGAATCAAAGCGAGAATAAAAGCTGTCGAAACGGCGGCATGAGCAACATGAAATCTTTTTGCGCCGATATTTTGAGCGATAACGACATTTGCACCGAGTGAGAGTCCGAGAAATAAATTGACTAGCAAGCCGATTAATGATATATTATTGCCGACTGCGGCGATTGCATTTTTCCCGACGAATTGACCAAGCACCGCAACATCGGCCGTATTGAAAAGTTGCTGCATGAATCCCGTGAATGCAAGCGGCAATGCAAAAATTATAATTTTATCCCAAAGTGAACCGTTTAACATATCAAGTTCGTGCGGCTTTGAATTTTTTTCCGACATAAAATTTTGTCTCCCGAAAATTTTTTTAATTTTTTTAAAAACATTATATCACCAAAAAAAATTTTTGAAAGGACGGATTTAATTTGAAAACGATAAAAGAATTGCTTGAACAACTGCATCCCGAATTTGATTATAATTCGAGCGACGATTTCATCAGCGACGGCTTGATTGATTCGATTGACATGCAGGAACTTTTTGCATTGATTGAGGAAGAATATAACGTTGAACTTGCGGGAACTGATCTTGCTCCGCAAAATTTCGTAAGCATTGATTCGATTCGTGAATTGATTTCATCTCACGGAGTTGAAGTCGAATAGATCTGATAAATTAAAAAAATTTTGGAGGTGCATTAAATGAATAAAAAAATAATCGGAAAAATTTTAATTGCCGCAATGGGAACATGTTTATTTTCGATAACAGATAATAATTTTGTATCGGCACGTTCAATTATCGGCAGTATTCCGATTGTCGATGAAGGACTTCAAATTAAAAATTACGATTTGAATTTCGACAAGAATATCGGCAAATTGTATTCAAAAAATTGCAACGGTCAAAAAATTGATTATTACGCTTATGAAAATGTTGTATATGTAAGCAAGCCGAAAAGTGCCGCCGATCAATCAATGACAATTTATATTCCGAAAGGTTACCTTGACGGAGAGACGATTAACGGTTATACTGCAAAAACTGCACCGATATTCATGCCTAACGGAGTCGGCGGATATATGCCCGGAAAAATTTTAACGCCGGTTGAAAATGATAAGATGTCAGGCGGCGGAGCAAATGTAGTTCTTTATGCACTTTCACGCGGTTATGTCGTGGCATGTCCCGCAATAAGAGGACGTACAACCGTTATCAACGGAAATTATATTGGAAAAGCTCCCGCATTCATCGTAGATTATAAAGCAGCAGTTCGTTATTTAAAATTTAATCATGAAAATCTTCCTGCAGGCGACACCGAAAAAATAATTTCAAACGGAACAAGCGCAGGCGGAGCATTGTCGGCACTTCTCGGAGTAACAGGCAATGCAAAAGAATATGAGCCGTATCTTGAAGAAATAGGAGCGGCAGAAAGCAAAAGCGGAGATGAAATTTTTGCGGCGAGTTGTTATTGTCCGATAACAAATCTCGATCATGCCGATATGGCTTATGAATGGATTTTTAACGGAGTCAATAAATATTATCCTGCGATGTGGCAGCTTCAAGATTTGGAAAATCGCGGACTTCGCAAACGTGACAAAAATTTCAAGCCGATTGATTCAGACAGCGCAAATAATCCCGTTGAAGTGAAAGAATCCGTTGAGATGAACGAAGATGAAATTGCAGTTTCGGAAATTTTGAAAAATGAATTTCCTTATTACGTCAACAGTCTCGATCTTCACGACAATGAAGGAAAAGTTTTGACACTTGACGACAAAGGCAACGGAACTTTTAAAGATTATATCAAATCGAAATATATTGAATCTGCACAGGACGCATTAAATAACGGCGTTGATATTTCGTCTGCAGATTGGATTACAATTAAAAATGGTCGCGTCGTTGATGTCGATTTAGAAAAATATTCCGTCACAGTCACGAGAATGAAAGCTGCTCCGGCATTTGATAAATTGGATTTAAGTAGTGCGGAAAATGATGAATTCGGAACGGAAAAAAATGTGCCGAAACATTTTTCAAAGACTTCAAAAAAATATGAAACGAAAAAAGGCGATATAGCTGATGATGAAATGATACGTTTGATGAATCCGATGAATTTTATCGGTGGAAATGTTCAAACGGCATCACATTTCAGAATTCGTCACGGTGCAGCAGATCGTGATACTTCTCTTGCAATTCCTGCGATTTTGGCATTGAAATTACAATACAGCGGCATTGACGTTGATTTTTATTCACCTTGGGCAAGAGGTCACAGCGGCGATTATGATTTGGAAGAACTTTTTGATTGGACGGACAAAATTTGTAAAGCCGATCCTCGCGATAAATAAATTTGGAGTGATTTAAAATGAATATTACATGTTCACGAAAAGATTTGATTGAAGCATTGGATGCAATATCAAAAATAGTACCAAACAAACCTCAAACACCTATTCTCTCAGGTGTTTACATGAAAGCTGAAGGCTCTGCTCTTGAACTTCAGACAAATAATTTTGAAATCGGAATGAAAATAAAAATTCCCGTCAATACGGAAAAACCGGGTGTAATAGTTGTAAATGCAAGATACCTGTTGGAAATCGTCAGAAAACTTTCCGGTGAAGTTGTAAATATTTTTCACGACGAGGAAAAACATACTGTAAATATTAAATCCGATACTGCCGATTTTAATTTGTTGAGCATGTCTGCAGAAGATTATCCGACAGTTAAATCTCCCGAAACTTTTGCAAAATTTTCTTTGAGAGCATCCGTTTTAAAAAATCTCATTCGCAAAACTGCTTATGCCTGCTCGGATGATATGGACAGCAAACCGATTTTCACGGGATGCTATCTTAAATTGGAAGGCAATACTGTTTCAATGGTCGCGACAAATACTCATCGTCTCGCTGTTATGAAAGAAACTGTAAGTGAAAACACGGAAGATTTAAGCGTAGTCATTCCATCAAAAACTGTTACCGAATTAATCAGACTCCTTGACACTTCCAATCCTTCAAATACAGTTTCAATTGAATGTTCCAAGAAAAATATCAGTTTTACATTTGAAAATATGTACATTACGAGCAGACTCATTGACGGAGAATTTCCGCCTTATGAAAAAGTTATTCCGAAATCTTCAGATACAATCGCGACAATTAAAGTAGCCGAAATGAAAAATCCGATTGAAAGAATTTCTCTCATTGCGAAGGAAACCGAAAATAAAAATATTCAATTCATTTTTTCACAGGAAGGAATAAATATTTCGGCTTACAGTCCCGACATAGGAAGAGCTGAAGAAAAAATTAATGCAAAAATTGAGGGACCAGATCTTACAATTTCATTCAATTACAGTTATATGACCGACGTTTTGAAAGTGCTTGACAGCAAAGAATTTGTTATGAAACTTACAAAACCTTTGAGTCCGGCAGACATTCGCGAAATTGACAACGATAATTTTATTTACATTATGACACCTGTAAGAACATATTAATTTAAAGTAAGGCAGTGGTGACTTGCAAGTTTTCAAAATCATATTGAAAGATTTTAGAAATTATGTCGAGCTCACTCTTGAGCCGAAAAATATCATCAATGTATTTATCGGCAACAATGCTCAAGGCAAAACAAATTTGATTGAAGCAATTAATTTCGCATCGCTTGGACGTTCTCAACGTGTGACCAAAGAAATTGATCTTATTCGTTGGGAGCAGGAACAGGCAATTATTTTTTTGACTTATAAAAAGCTGGAAGTTGAACAGAAAATTGCATTTGAATTGAATCGAAACCAGCCGCGAAGAATAATCTTGAATGAAGAGCCGATTAGAATTAAGCAGTTGATAGGCAGATTCAATACGGTTTTATTTGCACCTGAAGATTTGTTTTTAATGAAAGGTTCTCCGCTCAATCGAAGAAAATTTCTTGATGCCGAAATTTCTCAAGCATCTCCTTTTTATTTCGCCGAACTTTTAAAATATAATAAAATTTTGACTCAGCGAAATTCATTGTTGAAACTCATCAAGGACGGCAAGGCAAGCCAAGATAATCTGCCGCTGTGGAATGAACAATTAAGCAATTCAGCCGTTAATCTCGTCAAAAAACGTCTCGACTCCTTAAAGAAAATTAATTTTTTGGCAAATCAAATGCAAAATGAAATTTCATCTGCACAGGAAAATTTAAAAATAATTTATGAAATTCACGGCGAGGAAAATTTAAAAATATTGCCGGAAGATTTAAATTCGTGGTACAATGAAAAAATGAAAGGAAATCAAAGGCTTGATATAATAAGAGGCTCAACGACATTTGGTCCGCATCTTGATGATTTAAAATTTATTGTCAACGAACGCGATTTAAAATTATACGGATCGCAAGGTCAGCAGCGGACAGCAATACTTGCGCTGAAATTATCCGAAGTAGAATTTTTAAAAGAGGAAATCGGCGATTATCCGATACTTCTGCTTGATGATGTCATGTCGGAATTGGATTCAAAACGACGTGCGCAGCTTTTAAAATTTCTCGCCCGTCAACAAATTCAAACATTTATAACGGCTGCCGATTCAGAATATTTTCCAAATGATATAAAAGCTGATTTTTTTCATGTTAATGACGGAGAGATAAAAACGAGGTGATGAAGTGAAAGAACCGGCTCATGTAAAAGAAATAATGCCTGAAGCGTTGAAAGCACTCGGAGAAGAATTTCATATAAATTTTTTGAGAAATTCGGTAATTTATAATTGGAGTGAAATAGTAGGCGAATCAAATGCAAAAAAAATAAAACCGTTGAAAATAAAATTTAAAAAATTATATGCAAATTGTGCAGACAGTTCATTTAAATCCGCATTTTATATTAAAAAGGAAAATTTCATAAAAAAAATTAATGAATACGTTCAAAGAGATTTGGTTGAAGATATAATTTTCAGTAATGTACCGTCGGAAACAAAAGAAATTGTTGAAGAGGAAACGCCGGACGAAAAAAGTAAAAAATTTGCGGACGGAGTTAAAAGCATGCGGTTGACTGATGAGGAACTTGACGAAATAAAAAAATCCTGCGCCGAAATTGAAAATGTTGAATTGCGCGAAACATTGATAAGAGCAGCAATCAGCCGTGAAAAATTGGAAAAATATCGGCGTAAAATCGGCTGGCATGACTGCGCGAACTGCGGAACAATTTGTGCTCCCGAAGATGTTCTTTGTGAAAAATGTCGTCGTCTTAAATATGAAAAATTTCACAATTACGTTATAAAACTTTTGAAGAAACAGCCGTGGCTCACATTCGCCGAAGTAAAAAATAATGTTGAAGAAAACGTTCCGAAATTGCTTGACGAATGTACTCCCGAATCCGTTTCAAGTCTGCGCAGTCAAATGGTTCAATATCTTTGCCGCTCGTTGAATAATGAAAATCAAAATGCAATCAATTTGCTTGTAATGCTTTTCAAATGCGTCAAGCCTGAAGATTTAACCGAAAAACTTATAAAAAATACTCTCTATGAATTGAGATATGATTTACCAATGAAAGGAAGATTGAAACTTGTTGACAGATAATGAAAATATTGAAAGATACGACGACGAGGAAGAAGAGGACGAAAGTATTCCTGCACATATTCCGAGTGATGATGATGAAATTGAAATTCATCACGATGTAGAAAGTGCGGAAGTAACAGCAGTCAAAGGAGAATATGCTGCCGAACAAATTCAAATTCTTGAAGGACTTGAAGCAGTCCGAATGCGTCCGAGTATGTATATCGGTTCTACTTCCGAACGCGGACTTCATCATTTGGTTTATGAAGTCGTCGATAATTCGATTGATGAGGCACTCGCCGGTTACTGTAGTGAAATTGATGTCACGATTCATTCTGACAATTCAATTACAGTAAGTGATAACGGACGCGGAATCCCTGTTGACATGCACGAGAGTGGAAAACCTGCAATCGAAGTTGTTTTGACTGTTCTGCATGCCGGAGGAAAATTTGGCGAAGGGGGTTACAAAGTAAGCGGCGGACTTCACGGAGTCGGAATTTCGGTTGTCAATGCACTTTCAAAATCAATGAGCGTTGACGTTCGACGAAATGGAAAAATTCATCACATTTCATTTTCTCGCGGAAATATTGTCGAGCCGTTGAAAATTATCGGCGATTGTGAAGACACAGGCACGACTGTTACTTTCTTGCCTGACGAAGAAATTTTTCCAGTAACGATTTTTAATTACGACACTTTGAAACATCGTCTGCGTGAACTTGCATTTTTGAATCCCGGTATTTCAATCAATTTGAATGATGAACGATCTGAAGATAAAAAAGATCATTTTCATTTTGAAGGCGGAATCAGATCATTCGTCGAGCATCTCAATCGCAAAAAAGAAAAAATTAATCCGACTCCGATTTATTTCAACGGAAAAAAAGATGATACACTCGTTGAAATTGCCGTTCAATACAATGACAGTTATCAGGAAAATGTTTTCAGTTTCGTCAACAATATCAACACCGAAGAAGGCGGAACTCACATGGTCGGATTTAAAGCGGCATTGACTCGCGTTGCAAATGATTTCGCCAAAAAACATAATCTTTTAAAAAATTCTGATTCAACTCTTTCAGGCGAAGATGTACGAGAAGGATTGACGGCAGTTATCAGTTTAAAAGTTCGTGATCCTCAATTTGAAGGTCAGACCAAAACAAAATTGGGAAATGCTGAAGTTCGCACGATTGTTTACACGATTGCAATCGAAGGCTTAACAGATTTCTTTGAAGAAAATCCTGCAGTCACGAAACAAATTTTAGAAAAATCGGTCATGGCTGCAAGAGCAAGAGAGGCTGCAAGAAAAGCGCGTGAACTTACTCGAAGAAAAAATGCGCTTGAAGTTTCGTCATTGCCCGGTAAACTTGCCGATTGTTCCGTAAAAGATGCAGAACAGACTGAAATTTATATCGTCGAAGGTGACAGCGCGGGAGGCTCTGCAAAACAAGGCCGCGACAGAAGATTTCAAGCAATTCTTCCATTGCGAGGAAAAATTTTAAATGTTGAAAAGGCACGTCTCGACAAAATTTTTGCAAATGCCGAAATTCGCACGATGATAACTGCATTCGGAACTGGTATCAGCGATGAATTTGATCTTGATAAAAGACGTTACGATAAAATTATCATTATGACCGATGCCGATGTTGACGGTGCTCACATTCGGACTTTGCTTTTGACTTTCTTCTATCGTTACATGAGACCGCTTATTGAACAAGGTCATGTTTATATTGCTCAACCTCCGCTTTATCAAATTCGCAAAGGAAAAAATCATTGGTACACATATTCAGATGAGGAATTAAATCAAAAATTAAATGAAGTCGGACGCGAAGGAGTAACAGTTCAAAGATATAAAGGACTCGGCGAAATGAATCCTGAACAGCTTTGGGAAACGACTATGGATCCGAAGACTCGAACGATGTTAAAAGTTGAAGTTGAATCTGCGGCTGAGGCTGATGAATTATTTACAATTTTAATGGGAGATCAAGTTGGTCCGCGCAGACAATTCATTGAAGAAAATGCTCTTCTCGTAAAAAATTTGGATATTTAATTTTAAACAAAAAAATTTCCGTTGAACTTTGAAAAAAATTCTTCGGAAGTTTTTTTTTATTCGGGATCATCAAAGCCGACAATCCAAGTTGCGATAAATCCGACGACATAAGAAGTTATCAATCCTAAAAAATAAACTGCAATATTATTTGTCGTTGCTGCAAGAGGCAAGCCGCTTATTCCTAAAGTTGCCGCTCCGACCATGAAATGAGCTTGAACTGCACCTCCGAATGCTCCTCCTATACATGCAGTTATAAATGGTTTGCCCAATGGAAATGTTACGCCGTAAATCAAAGGCTCGCCGATTCCCATTATTCCGACAGGCAACGCTGAAGCAACAGTTTTTTTCAGGAATAAATTTTTTGTTTTGAAATAAATTGCAATCGACGCTCCGACTTGTCCCGCTCCTGCCATCGCCAAAATCGGCAAAAGAATTGTAACGCCGTATTGAGAAATTAAATCGACATGAATCGGTGTCATTGCCTGATGAACTCCGAACATTACCATAGGCAGCCATAGACCTGCGAGGATAAATCCGACAAATGCTCCTCCCGATTGAATTGCATTCGTCGCCAAATTTCCTATCGTCTCCGAAATCAATCCGCCGATCGGCTGAATTAATACAATCGCAAAAAATCCTGCCGTCAAAAAAGTTATCAGCGGAGTTAAAAATAAATCGAACATTTCGGGTATTTTTTTGTGCAGAAATTTTTCAATATGAGCTGCGAACATTGCAATTAAAACGACGCTTATCACTCCGCCGCGTCCCGGTATCAAATCTATTTCGCTCAAATTCGGGTGAGTTATCAACGCCGCCAATATTCCGCCTAAAATCGGAGTTCCTTCAAAAACTTTCGCCGCATTGAATCCGACAAACAAATTCATTCCGTAAAAAACGGTATTTCCTGCAATCATCAAGAGTTTTATAAATTTTTCATCGGCGAGATTTGGATTAATTTTAATTGCAAGACCGACACAGCCTGTTATCAATCCGCAGGCAATAAAGGCAGGAATCAGCGGCACGAATATACCTGCAATTTTTTTTAGAAAAAGTTTTGCTGGAGTTGAATTTTTTGCACGAATTTTTTCATGTAAAATTTTTCCGTCACCGATTTGAGGATTTTTATTTTCGTCAAAAAAATTTTTAAATTCATTTGCAACATTTGATGCTTTTCCCGGTCCGAGAATAATTTGCATTTCGTTATCGGAGTAATTAATTCCGAGTACGCCTTCAAATTTTTTTATTTTTTCGTCAACAGCTTCATTTTTATTTTTGATTTGAAGTCTGAGCCGCGTCATGCAATTCGTTACACTTAAAATATTTTCAGCTCCGACTATTTTAAAAATTTCTTCAGCCAATTTTTTGTTGTTCATAAAATCTCCTCACATTAAAAAAAATTTTCAACGTATTATAAACTTAAAAAAAAAATCTTGCAAATGTCTAATGTGTGATATAAAATTATTTTTGTAAATCTTGACATAATAATGTTGGTGTTGTAAAATGTGCAAAGTGCAAATTTCAAAGAGCGGTTCGACACCGTTCAATTTTAAAATTAGTGTTGATGAAATCGAATTGAATGATGAAATTGACGGAATAAATTTTGAAGGCAATGTTGAAGTTGACGGAAAAATTATTGACGGAGGAAAAGCATTCAATGTCAAAGGCACTATAAAATATAAAAAGTCTTTCATTTGCGACAGATGTTTAACGCCGACGACGCAAAATCAAGTTTGTGAATTTGAAGAAGAACTTGAACGAGGCGAAATAAAAGACGAAACTGCAGATTTAACGGAAATAATACGCGATACGTTGATAGCATCGCAGCCGATAAAAAATATCTGCATGGAAGATTGCAAAGGACTTTGTCCCGTTTGTGGAAAAAATCTCAATGAAGGAGATTGCAAATGTGATCGATTCGTCGCAGATCCCAGACTTGAGGCACTGAAAAATTTTTTGATTGAATAGACAGGAGTGAAAAGAAGATGGCTGCACCGAAACGCAAATTATCAAAATCACGTCGTGATCGCCGCAGAGCAAATTGGAAATTGGAGACACCGAATTATATGAAATGCCCAAGATGTCACGAACCGAAACTGCCTCATCATGTTTGCCTTGAATGTGGTTATTACAACGGCAGAGAAGAAATTGAAACTGCTTGAAGATAAAAAAGTTTTGAGCGGGTAATTTTCCTGCTCATTTTTTATGTTAGGAGCGTTGAATTTGAAAATTGCAGTCGACGCGATGGGTGGAGATTATGCACCGGAGCAAATTGTACTCGGATCACTTCAGGCGGTCAAAAAATATCCTTGCGAAATAATTTTGGTCGGCGATGAGAATCAAATTAAAGATATTCTTGAACTCGATTCCGAATGGAAAAAATTTCCGATAACAATTCGCCATACGACGGAAACGATAGAAATGGGCGAACATCCTGCCGACGCAGTAAGAAACAAAAAAGATTCATCAATCGTAGTGGCAACCGAACTTGTAAAAAATGGAGAATGTGATGCGGTTTTATCGGCAGGAAGTACGGGAGCAGCAGTAGCGGCGGCACAATTAATTTTGAGGAGGATTCACGGAATAGGAAGACCTGCGATTGCAACTCCGATTCCTACTCCCAAAGGTGTAACGCTTTTGCTTGATTCCGGCGCAAATGTCGATTGCAAACCTGAACATCTTGTGCAGCTCGGTCTTATGGGTTCAATTTATGCCGAACATGTTTTCGGAAAAGAAAATCCCAAAGTCGGACTTTTAAACATTGGCGAAGAAGAAACAAAGGGCAATGAACAGGTTAAATCGACGTATCAACTTTTTAAAGAAATGAAAAAGATAAATTTTTGCGGAAATGCCGAAGGTCGCGACATTCCGAACGGACATTTCGATGTCGTGGTCTGTGACGGATTTGTCGGCAATGTCGTTTTGAAATTCGGCGAAGGTCTTGCAAGGATGATTTTGAAATTAATTAAAGAGGCCGTTTATGACGGCGGAGTATCTGCGAAAGTCGGAGCACTTCTTTTAACGCCGACATTAAAAAAACTCGGCAAGCGTCTTGATGTTTCAGAATACGGCGGAGCTCCGTTATTGGGAGTCAACGGCTGCTGCATAATAAGTCACGGCTCGTCAGATGCAAAATCAATTTGTAGTGCAATCGGCGCATCTAATGATTATGTCAAAAGTAATGTGCTCGGACATATTAAAAATGCTCTCGAAAATTTAAATTAAAATGATGACACGGTGAAGGAGGACAAATTAAAAAATGTTTGAAAACAATGTCATCTGTAAATTATTAAATATAAAATATCCGGTGTTTCAAGGCGGAATGGCGTGGATAGGAACGGCTGAACTTGCCTCTGCCGTGTCAAATGCCGGCGGACTCGGATTAATCGGCGCGGGACATATGCCGCCTGATATTCTGCGCAAAGAAATTCAAAAGTGCAAAGGCTGGACAGAAAAACCTTTCGGCGTAAATATTATGTTGATGTCGCCGTTCGTCAAGGAAGTAATGCAGGTAGTAGTTGAGGAAAAAGTTCCGGTAGTAACGACAGGCGCAGGAAATCCCGGAGAATACATGCCGGCATTGAAAGAAATCGGAACAAAAGTAATTCCTGTCGTCGCATCGGTAGCACTTGCCAAAAGATTGGTACGCGGCGGAGCAGATGCAGTTATCGCCGAAGGATTGGAAAGCGGTGGACATATCGGAGAAATTGCAACATTTCCTTTAATTCCTCAAGTTGTTGACGCGGTTGAAGTTCCCGTTATTGCCGCAGGAGGTATCGGAGATTCTCGCGGAATGGCAGCGGCTTTTGCACTCGGAGCAAGCGGCGTTCAAATGGGAACTCGATTTGTATTGTCGGAAGAATGTATTGCTCATCCAAATTATAAAAATCTCGTCTTGAAAGCAAAAGATCGTTCAACAGTCGTAACAGGTCGCACTCTCGGACATCCTGCAAGAGTAATTGCAAATAAACTTACGAGAACATATCTTGAAATGGAAGCAAACGGAGCATCGGCTGAAGAACTTGAACAACTCGGAGTAGGAAGTCTGCACAAGGCGACACACGGCGGAGATGTTGAAAACGGCTCGGTTATGATTGGACAAATTTCAGGAATGCTCGACGATATTAAACCTGTCAAGCAAATTATTGAAGACATTGTAAACGGTTTGCCGAATGTCGTCGAAAATATTCAAAGTAAATTTTAAAAAGGTGAAGTTTATGTCGAAAACAGCATTTATATTTCCGGGACAAGGTGCTCAATCAATCGGAATGGGAAAAGATTTTTACGACAATTACGATATTGCAAAAAAACTTTTTGATGAGGCTGATGAGGCACTCGGTTATTCGATAAAAAAAATGTGCTTTGAAGGCTCTGAAGAAGATTTAAAATTAACGGCGAACACTCAACCGGCAATTTTGATTGTCAGCGTGATTGCAAGCGAAATTTTGAAGTCGAACGGAATTACTGCCGATATTGCGGGAGGTCACAGTCTCGGTGAATATTCGGCATTGGTTGCGGCAAATGTCATTGATTTCAAAGATGCAGTTTTGCTTGTTCACAAACGTGGTCAATTTATGCAGGAGGCCGTTCCTGTCGGCGAAGGATCAATGGCGGCGATCATCGGTCTTGATGATGAAAAAATTATTTCAATCTGCGAAAAAATTTCAAAAGATGTCGGCGAAGTTCAGGCAGTTAATTTTAATTGTCCGGGTCAAACGGTAATTGCAGGAACATTTAAAGGTGTTGAAGCTGCCGCCGAAGAAATGAAAAATGCGGGAGCATTGAAAGCGGTAATTTTGCCTGTGAGCGCACCTTTTCACAGCACTTTGATGACTCCTGCCGCCAAAAAATTGGCAGTCGAACTTGAAAAAATTTCATTCCGTGACGCAGAATTTCCAATCGCTGCAAATGTCAACGGAGAACTTGAAACAAATGCAGAAAAAATTAAACAAAATTTAATTACGCAGGCAGATCATCCCGTTAAATGGATTGATTGTGTCAATGCCATGAAAAAATTCGGTGCGGAAATTTTTATTGAAATCGGACCGGGTAAAACTCTCTGTGGTTTTAATAAGAGAATCGACAAGAAAATTACAAGTCTCAATGTCGAAAATATTGAAAGTCTGAACAAAACTATAGACAAAATGAAAAACTTGTGATATATTTTTACGCGAAATTTTTTTGAAAGGAGTAATTTTAAAAAATTATGCTTCTTGAAAATAAAGTTGCGCTCGTGACGGGTGCATCGCGTGGAATAGGTCGGGCGATTGCAATTCAACTTGCGGCTGAAGGTGCAAAAGTTGCAATCAATTTCGCCGGAAATCTTGCAAAGGCTGAAGAAGTCAAAGCGGAGATTGAATCAAAAGGCGGCGAGGTTCTCCTTGTTCAAGCGGACGTTTCAAATTCCGAATCGGTTGAAGGAATGGTTTCAAAAATCATTGAGAAATTTGGAAGAATTGATATTTTGGTCAATAATGC
>CAJOPN010000066.1 GCA_905236285.1 uncultured Selenomonadaceae bacterium
CATGTTTACGGACACAATAAAAATTCAATCGGAATTTGTCTTGCGGGAAGTTTTCACTCAAAAGTTGCAAAGCCGACGAGTGAGCAAATTCAATCGCTTAAAAATTTAACATTGTTCTTGTGCAGAAAATATAAAATAAATCCATCACGCAAAACAATTTTGGGACACAGAGATTTAAATTCGGATACGACTTGTCCGGGCGATAATCTTTATTGCAAACTGCAGGAAATAAGAAATTTTTGTAGAAAAGAAATTTAAAATTTTGAAAAGAATTTGTTGGAGGAAATTTTTTATGAAGTTGAAAAAAATTTTGGCGGCATGTGCAGCAGGCGGAATTTTATTCACGGGAGGAAATGCACTCGTTAATGCATCGAGTGATGATTTGATTGCTTTCAAAGAAGCGTATCTTTCAGCACCGGTTGATAATCGCATGTTCAATGAAAATATAGATTTTTTTGGACCAACTTTTCACGGTGAAGTCATAAGCGACGGATTTATTTTCAGAGACGCATCAATGAGAATGAGCGGCAGAATTAATTGGGAGTACACAAATCCAAATACAAATCAGACAGCAGATGAAATTATTCCGTTTTACATTGAACAAACAAACGATGAAATGACAATGTACGTTCAGAGAAACAATCGCTGGTATAAATTCATGTTGCCGTCAGTTCCGGTAGGATTGGCAAACGCAATCAAATCGACCGATATAAATATTTTGACTCAAAACATGAATGCCGTAAAAGATGTTGAAATTCTCCGGGATAATGATGAAGAAAGAGTTATGAATATTACTCTTGACGGAAAAAAACTCGCAGAGCTCATGCATCAATACAACGATAATAAAATTTCAAATATGAACAGTTATGAAATGAATGCTCAAAAAGGTTTTATGGATCATTTGACGGACGCACTTGCAACAACTGATTTAAAATGTGCCTGGACAGTTGACAAACAAACTTGGCAGTCAAAATCGGCAACAGTAGATTTCACAAACGTTATGAGAGCTTACGCCAAAGATGTATTGAATGACGCAGCGAAAGGTGAAATTACTTTAAACAGCGATGACAGAAAATTTTATGAATCGCTCGGATATTTTGCGGAACTTCACACAAAAGCAACATATTACAAAGCAAATGAAGATGCAAAACCGACAATGCCGAGCAATGCTGCAAATGCATTAACGAATGAAAATATTTTCAATGACTTGGTAAAAGAAGTAGCAACATCAACGAAAAAATAATTTTGAAGAAAAAATTTTTGAGGATTAGAAAATTTTTCTAATCCTTATTTTTTAAGGAGATGATGTTTTTATTGAATGACAAAGTAAAAATTTTGGGAGTCGGAGTCAATGCAGTCACAATGCAGGAGGCACTTGACAGGATTGAAAAATTTTTTGAAGAAAAAAAACCGAAAATAATAGCAACGGCGAATGCAGAAATGTTAATGCGTGCGACTTACGACGAAGAATTGAAAAAAATTTTGAATGATGCGGAATTGGTTGTGCCTGACGGAGCGGGAACAGTTTGGGCAGCTCATCATCTCGGCTATCAAATGCCTGAAAGAGTTGCCGGTTACGATTTGGCGCAGGAATTAATGAAAAGAGCACCTGAAAAAAATCGCAGAATATATTTTTTCGGAAGTGCTCCAAACGTCGCGGAGAAAGCAAAATTAAAAGCTGAAGAACTTTATCCCGGAATAAAAATTGTCGGAACTCGCAACGGATTTTTTTCAGCCGACGACGAATCAAAAATAATTTCCGAGATAAAATCTGCACAGCCTGATTTATTATTTGCAGCTCTCGGAGTTCCAAAGCAAGAAAAATTTTTGGCGAAATATAAAGATGAATTAAACGTGCCGGTATCAATAGGAGTCGGCGGAACTTTCGACGTAATGGCAGGAGTTATGAAACGAGCTCCGAAATGGATGCAGAGAGCAAAATTGGAATGGCTTTTTCGTGCAATACTTCAGCCTAAACGTGCGGGTCGATTGATTGCTTTGCCTAAATTTGTATTGAAAGTTCATTCATCAAAACAAAAAACATAGACAAAATTAAAATGATAATGTAGAATTAGGAAAGAAAATTTTTTGAGATAAAAAATTTCTGATTCTGCATTTTTTTAATGAAAGGATGTTTTTATTAATGAACGTTTTGCTTATTGTGCCGGACAATGGCAGTTACATTTCAACTTTTCCACTCGGAATAGGATACATTGCCGCTGTTCTTCGTGAAGCCGGTCATTATGTTGAAATTTATAGCAAAGATGTTTATCATTATTCAGGTGATCATCTTACAAAATTTTTGAACGAACATGATTTTGATGTTGTAGGAACAGGAACTTGCGGCGGCTATTATCAATATCGCGAGGCTAAAGAAATTGCAAAAGCCGTGAGAAACGCCAATCGCAGACATATTTTTATTGTCGGAGGTCATCTTGTTACACCTGAGCCGAAATATTTCATAAATTTGTTGGATGCAGATATAATTGTACTCGGTGAGGGCGAGGAAACAATGAAAGAATTAATGACACGAATTAATAGGGGGGGGTATTCAATTTACAAGACGTTCTCGGAATAGCTTATGCGGATGAAAAAGGAAACGTTCATATAAATGAAAGACGACCCGAAATTGAAAATTTGGATACAATTCCATTTCCGGCTTGGGATTTGTTTCCTATAGATCATTATGCTTTGCTTCGTATGCCGCATATTCGTAATTTTGAAAGAAGTATGAATATGTATTCAGGCAGAGGCTGTTTGTTTCATTGCAATTTTTGCTATCGAATGGAAAAAGGATTAAGAATTCGTTCTGCAGAAAATATCATTGAAGAAATGAGCATTCTCAGAAAAAATTATAGGATTGATTATATTGCATTTTTTGATGAACTTCTCGTTAATTCTGAAGCAAGAGTTGAAGATTTTTGTAAAAAACTTATTAAAGCAAATTTAAATATGAAATGGGATTGCAACGGAAGATTAAATTTTGCAAAACCAGATATTTTGAAATTGATGAAAAAGGCCGGTTGTGTTTTTATAAATTACGGAATAGAATCGCTCGACGAACAGGCACTTAAAAACATGAATAAAAATTTAACGGTAAAACAAATTATTGAAGGTATTGAAAATACTTTGGCGGCAGGAATCAGTCCGGGTTATAACGTCATTTTTGGAAATATCGGCGAAAACAGGCATTCTCTTGAATTGGGAGTCGAATTTTTGTTAAAATATGATGATCATTCACAATGCAGAACCATTCGTCCGGTTACTCCTTATCCGGGCTGCCCTTTGTACTATTATGCAATTCAAAAAGGATTGCTTAAAGATGTTGAAGATTTTTACGAAAACAAACATAAAAATTCGGATTTGTTGACCGTCAATTTCACCGATATGACTGATGAAGAATTTTATGAATCTTTGGAATGGGCTAATGAAAAACTTTTGAATAATTATTATGATGCCCTTAAAGATAAAATTATTGCAACAGAAAAAAATCTTTACAGAAATAAAGATGCTTCCTTCAGAGGATTTCGTCAAACTTAATTATTTTTAAAATTTATTTATAAAGGTGGTGTTAAAAAAAGATGAGCATAATCAGCGAAGGATATTATTTTATTGCGACAGCTTTAACGATTGCTCTGATTGTCGGCATCGCCTTTAATCCTTACGCGGCAATTCTTCCGACAGTTTTGGCAATTTATTTTGCATATTTTTTCAGAAATCCGACGCGAATTATTCCGCCTGATGAATCTGCAATAGTTTCACCGGCTGACGGTACCGTTCAAGATGTCGTTCACCTCGATGACGATGAATTTATTAAAGAACCTTGCAATAAAGTAATAATTTTCCTTTCAGTCTTTGATGTTCATGTTAATAGAAGTCCGATTGCAGGCGAAATAAAAATTCAAAAATATATCTGCGGACGATTCAGACCTGCTTATAAAGATTCGGTCGGTTTTGAAAATGAGCGTCATTTGATAGGAATTGAAAATAAAAATTTGCGCGTGACGGTTACTCAAATTGCAGGAATTTTGGCGCGTCGAATTGTTTCGTGGGTGACTCTCGATGACAAACTTGAAAAAGGTGAACTTTACGGCTTGATTCGATTCGGTTCATGTACTGAAATTGTTATGCCCGAAAATGTTGAAGTCCTCGTTAAAAAAGGTCAAAAAGTTTTCGGCGGAGAAACAATTATAGGACGAATGAAAAATTAATTTTGAGTTGGGAGTCAAAAATAAATGAAACATTTAATTCCTAATATATGTACTGCATCAAATTTACTTTTCGGAATGTGTTCAATCATTTCGACTTATCACGGCGATTATTTTAATGCATCAATTTTTATTTTGATAGCATTGATTGCCGACGGACTTGACGGAAGAATAGCAAGAGCCCTTAACGTTGTAAGCGAAATGGGAAAGGAAATGGATTCACTCTGTGATCTCGGTTCTTTCGGAATTGCTCCGGCATTTTTGGCGTACAGTTTTTGTATGCACAATTATGATAAACTCGGCTGGGCAGCAGCAATTATTTTTGCACTCTGCGGAATGTGGAGACTTGCAAGATTTAATGTCAATACGGGAAATGTTCACGGCTATTTCATGGGACTTGCAATTCCTTCAGGCGGTTGCATCATCGCCTCGACTACTCTTTTGTTTCTCGCTCAAGACATTCATCCCGAAAATTACGGCCTCGTTTATCCCGTTACAGTTATTGTGATTGCTTATTTAATGGTCAGTCACGTTCATTATCCCGATTTCAAAGGCGGCGGCGAAAAAATTTATTTATTTCCGAAAATTTTTGCGGCTGTAATGTTTGCGGCAATAATTTTTTTTGCAAGAGATTCAATCCTTCAAGCAATTATTACTGCCGGTTTTTCGACTTATGCAGTTTTCGGAATTGTTAATTCATTGTTTGCGTTAATGAATCGCAACGATTACTGAGGAAGTGTTTTTTATGTCCATTGCTATTTTTTCAATTCCGCTCGGCATTATTTCGATTGTTATATTCGGATATGCAATTAACAAAATGGGCGACAAACCTGCAAGCGGCAAGAAAAAAGATGATGACACCGCGATGATTGAAATTATTGTGAGCGTAGTTTTATTTTTCGTCTCACTCGGAATTTTTGACATTAAAGAATCAACCGCTGGCTTATATAATCCTTCTGCGCCTCAACAAGCCGAACGTTCAAGCGAAAGAAACGAATCAAAGAGCGATGCTCAAAAAGAAGTTGAAGAATATAACAAGGCGACAGTTGAAAAAGCTCGTTCGGGAGAAAATGACGGCAATGAAAAATCAAATGATAAATCCGTTAATTACAAAGATGCTGCTGATACGACGAAACTTGACAAAGAAGGTCAAAATAAAAACCTTGAGCAGCAACAAAAGGCTTATCAAAAATGGAAAATGCAAATTGAGGCGAGACTTCAATCAATCGACACAACTTGGTCTGCACTTTGGATTGATTCGCCAAATGACATTGAAAAATTGACGAAAGCCCTTGAGCATGAAAAAAATCAGCTTGCAGAAATAAAAATTCCCGAAGAATTGTCGGTAGCTCATCGAAACAGATTGAATGAGTCGGCAAATCGTTACATTCAATGGATTGATTCAAAATTAAAAGCGTGTCAAATGAAATTAAACAATTCAAATCAAAATGATATTGTGGCTGAAGTTGCAAAAGGTGACGGTTTGAAAATTCGTTCAAATGTTGAAATTTCCGCCGTTGGTCGTGAACTCGGCTTGTCAGAATGAACTGCAAAAATTTCCTGCCGCGTATCCTGTTGAAAACGCCGTCTGCAAATTAAATCCGCCTGTGAATCCGTCAATGTCCAAAATTTCACCGGCAAAATATAAATTTTTTATGATTTTCGATTCCATAGTTTTCGGATTAACTTCTTTGACTGATACGCCTCCGACTGTTACTATTGCTTCTTCAATCGGTCGCGTTTTCGCAACTGTAAGTCGAAAATCTCTCAATGTTTCGGTTAACCTTTTGCGCTCGGCTTGAGTTATTGAATCAATATGTTTTTCTTCGTCAATGAATGACAAATCCAAAATAACGGAGATTAGAGCATTGGGCAATAATTCTACGAGCGCATTTTTTATTGACTTGCGTTTAAATTTTTCAAAATCTCTTAAAACTCTCGCGGCGACCTGTTCGGGAGTTAATGCAGGTTTCAAATTGATTGACAGCTCAACAAATTTTCCTTCGTCGAGGAGAAAAGAAATTTTTCGGCTCAAAGTCAAAATTATCGGACCGGATACGCCGAAATGAGTAAACAGCATTTCTCCAAATTCTTCGGCGATTTTTTTATTTTCGGCAATCAATTTTACTTTCACATTTTTTAAAGATAATCCTTGCAAATCTTTTACAAAGTTTTCTTCAGTTTCAATCGGAACAAGTGCAGGTAAAATTTTTGTGATTGTGTGTCCCAAATCTTTTGCCATTTTGAAACCGTCGCCTGTCGAGCCTGTCGCGGGATATGATGCGCCGCCTGTTGTCAAAATTACTGAATCGGCTTTTTCTATTTTTTTATCAAATTCAACGCCGACAACTTTTTTATTTTCGACGATTATTTTTTCAGCCTTTGTATTTAATTTTATATCAACATCAAGCGAAATCATTTTGTTAATCAATGCGTCAACAACTTCTTTTGCGCTGTCACTCTGTGGAAATACTCTGTTTCCTCTTTCAATTTTTGTTTTCACTCCGAGCGATTCAAAAAATTTTATCACGTCATTAGAATCAAAATTTTTCAAGACGCTGTTTAAAAATTTGCCGTTGCCCGGAATATTTTTTATAATTTCATCAACGTCTGAAAAATTTGTAATGTTACATCGACCTTTGCCGGTTATGCTTAATTTTTTTCCGACGCGATTTGTTTTTTCAAGCAAAATAACTTTCGCACCGTTTTCAGCCGCTTGAATTGCCGACATCATTCCTGCTGCTCCGCCGCCGACCACAATTATTTTTTTCATTTCAGTCCCGTCATTTCATAAAGATTTTTGATTTCACTTTCAAAAAGTTTTCGATATTCACCGATTTTTAAATCTCGAATTGATAAATTTGCAAATCGAGTTCGTTTCAATTTTTTTACTTCGCAACCGATTGCAGCAAACATTCTGCGCACTTGTCGATTTCTTCCTTCGTGAATTGTAATTTCAATTTTTGCCTCAATCGCCGATTTTCCTATCACTCGCACAATCGCCGGTGCAGTCAAGCCGTCTTCAAGTTCAATTCCTTCTCTTAATTTTTTTAATTTCATTTCGTCAATATCGCCTCTGATTTTTGCAACATATGTTTTATTGATTTGAAATTTCGGATGCAAAAGAGAGTTCATCAATTCGCCGTCATTGGTCAGCAATAAAAGTCCTTCGGTATCAAAATCCAATCGTCCGACAGGAAAAATTCTTTCTTCAACGTCAATTAAATCAACGACGGTTTTTCTGCCGCGATCATCTTTCACCGCCGAGATTATATTTTTCGGCTTGTTCAATAAAATGTAAATTTTTTTCTCAATTTTTATCGGTTCATCATCGACGCAAATTTTATCTTTTAAAAAATCAAATTTTTTTCCTAATTCCGTTACAATTTCGCCGTTTACTTTAACTCTGCCTTCAGAAATAATTTGTTCGGCGGCTCGACGTGAGGCAATTCCTGCGCGGCTCAAAATTTTTTGCAATCTTTCATTCATGTCAACAATCCCAATCCCGGTACTGCATTTAATCTGTCGTCCGCAAAATTTTTTTCAAGCGATTGATAATATCCTCTGCATGCTATCATCGCCGCATTGTCCGTGCATAAAATTTTCGTCGGATAATAAAATTTCAAGCCATATTTTTCACATTTGTTTCTGAGAGTCGATTCAAGCGCGGAATTTGCCGCAACTCCTCCTGCCAAAACTATTTTTTCAAACTTAAATTTTTTAGCTGCATGAATTGTTTTTTCGACGAGTGCATTAATTACAGCTTTTTGAAAACTCGCCGCAACATCGGCATTGTTAATTGAATCGTTTTTCATTTTCGCAGTATTTAAATAATTCAAAACTGCCGATTTCAAACCGCTGAGACTGAAATCAAATTCATCAACTTTTGCAATCGGAAATTCAATCGCATCGGGATTACCGTTTTTTGCAAGTTTGTCAATTTCAGGTCCGCCAGGATATTTTAAACCCATTACGCGAGCAATTTTGTCAAATGCCTCACCTGCCGCGTCATCACGAGTTTGACCGAGCATTTCAAAATTATTGTAGTCATTCATTTTAATCAGCGCGGAATGTCCTCCCGAAACAATCAGCGACAAAAAAGGCGGAGTTAATTCTTTATGACTCAAAAAATTTGCGAAGATATGACCTTCAAGATGATTGACGGCTATCAACGGAATATTTAACGCAAATGATAAAGTCTTCGCTGCAGATACTCCGACAAGCAACGCTCCGACCAATCCAGGTCCGTATGTTACGGCGATTTGATTTATCTCTGAAAGTTCGACATTTGCAATTCTCAATGATTCATCAATCACGGGCATTATATTTAAAATATGTTTTCGACTTGCAATTTCGGGAACTACTCCGCCGAATTTTTGATGAACGGGAATTTGAGTTGAAATTACATTTGATAAAATTTCTCTGTCACCTTTGATTACTGATGCCGCTGTCTCGTCGCAGCTTGTTTCTATTCCGAGCGTCAAAATTTTTTCGACTTGCAATAAAATCATCTCCACTTAAAAAATTTTTTACAAATTATTTTTTTCTGCGTATTGTTCAAAATCCCTTTTCGCCTTGACATATCCTCAACAAATTTATATAATAACGGAAATTTTAATTTTGTTCGTGATTCTATTTTGATTGTGAAGGTATTTTTTTATGTTCATATTTCCGTTTGATTTTGTTATGATTCCTCTGCAGATTATTCTATTCATCTTCACGATGTATTTTTTCATCATCGGATTTTTCGGTATGTTTCGATTTCACGAGGATAAAATTTTAACTCCTTCAAAAAAATTCGCAGTCCTCGTTGCTGCTCACAATGAACATGCCGTTATAGGTCAGCTCGTTGAAAATTTGCAGGAATTAAATTATCCCAAAAATCTCTATGATATTTACGTTATCGCCGATAATTGCTCTGACAATACTGCACAAATTGCACGTGAAGCAGGCGGTATTGTCTGCGAAAGATTCGACGATACGAAAAAAAGTAAAGGTTACGCGCTTGAATGGATGTTTGAAAAACTCTTTGAGATGGAAAAAACGGGTACGATTTATGACGCGGTTGCAATTTTTGATGCCGATAATTTGGTTCATCCGCAATTTTTGATTGAAATGAACAATCGACTTCTCAAAGGTGATCGAATCATTCAAGGATTTCTCGACGCAAAAAATCCTTATGATACATGGGTCAGCGGGACTTTTGCGATTGCATTTTGGGTTATCGATCACGTTTCACATCTTGCCAAAACAAATATTGGACTTTCTGCAGTTCTCGGCGGAACGGGTATGTGCATTACGATTGATGTTTTGAAAAAATACGGCTGGCGAGCTACTTGTTTGACTGAAGACATGGAATTTACAATGAAATCACTTGCTGAAGGAATCAAAACGACTTGGGCACATGATGCGATTGTTTACGATGAAAAACCTTTGACGTTCAGGCAGTCTTGGGTTCAGCGCGGCAGATGGGCTCAAGGTCAATTTGATGTTGCTCACCGTTTCATTCCGAAAATGTTGAAAGAAGGCTGGAAACGCCGCGACATAAGAATTTGGGATGGCTGTATTTATCTGTTGCAACCTCATTTTTTAATGTTGTCCGCAATTTTTATAATTATTTCTTACATTCAGCTTGCAACAGGTCAATTTTACACATCAATTTATTCTTTCATGCCAAACAAATTGATGACCGCGATAATGATCGGACAATATGCTTTGCCTATGATTATTCTCGTCAAAGTTCATGCAAAATTGAAAGCATGGTACTATTTATTATTTTATCCGCTTTTTATTTATTCGTGGCTGCCGATAATTTTTTTGGGATTCGTGCGGCGCAAAAATCATGAATGGGCACATACAGAACATACTCGTTCAATGAGTTACAAAGATTTTAAAAAGCATCTTTAATTTCGGAGATGTTTTTTTTTTTTATGATTTTTTTGTGAATGAATGAAGGATTTTTTTACGCAATATAGAAAATGAAAAAAGAATGAATTTAAAATGAGGTGAAGCAAATGAAAGCGCGGAAAAAATTTTATACAGCCGCGATAACAGCATTAATAATAGCAATGACGGCGACAACTGAGGCAATAGAAAGCGGCTTGAATCCCGAATTCAGCGTAACGCCGATTCAAAATACAAAACCTGTACCTGCAGGCGACAAGTTACCGAATATGACGGCGACGAGTGCAATCGTAATTGAAGCAAAAACGGGACATGTAATTTATGAACGTGACGCAAATCGAAGAATGTTTCCGGCCTCTACAACGAAAATGATGACATTGATAACTGCGCTTGAAAATAATGCACTTGATGAAACGGTGACAGTCGGAAAAAATGCGGCAGGTGCTGAAGGTTCGACGTTATGGCTCGTTGAAGGCGAAAAAATACCGCTCGGTGAAATGTTGAGCGGAATGATGATGATTTCGGGAAATGATGCAGCGATTGCGATTGCCGAACATGTGGACGGTTCAGTTTCAAAATTTGCGGCTCATATGACCAAACGTGCAAAAGAAATCGGAGCGAAGGATACAAATTTCACGAATGCAAACGGACTGCCTGATCCGAATCATTATACTACTGCTTACGATTTGGCGATAATGGCGGCTTACGGTTACACTCTCAATAATTTTGAAGAAATTGTCAGCGCAAAAGAAAAAACTTTTTCATGGGTGCATGACGATACTCACCTGCTCCGAAATGAAAATCAAATGTTGTGGCTTTACAAAGGCGGCAACGGAGTCAAAACAGGTTACACGGACGCGGCTGGAAGATGTTTAATTTCAGCATCGAATCGAAACGGCGTTCAATTAATTGCAGTCGTCCTGGACAGTCTTTATATGTGGAATGATTCAATCGAACTTTTGGATTACGGATTCAGCAAAGTTGAAAATAAGGCGTTGATTAAATCCGATGAACCGATTGATACATTGCCGGTTATTTCGGGCCGCAAACATACAATGCAAGTCAAGACGACAAATGAAGTCGTAATGCCGATTTTCAGCGATGATGAAAAGGCTTACAAATTATCTTACGACGTGCCGAGTTATTTAAGAGCTCCGATTAAAAAAGGTGATACGGTCGGAAAAATTCGCGTACTTTGTGACGGAAAAGAAGTCGGCGAAACAAAATTAATTGCAACGAGTGACGTTGAACAAAAATCTTTTTTCAAAATGCTCTGGAATTCAATTAAATCTTTTTTCTAAACTCTGACTTCAAAATGTGGAGTTTTGTTTTCATCTTCGGACTTTGATTTTGGTTTTAAAGTTACAGGTTTAATCTTCGGCGGAGGATTCGTCGGAGTTGATTTTTTTTGTGATTGAATTTTTGTTGAATCAATTTTGCTTTGATTGTATTGATCAATGGCGGCTTTTTTTGTTGCAAGAGACGGTTTAAACGGCGTATCAGTTTTTTTATTTGCAAATTGACGAATGAAAAAGAAAGCCATAATTGCGACGGCAACGACTATGAATAACCAATAAGCCGCACCGTATTCCGAATTGTTTGAATGTGAAAATTTAGGCGTTGATGAAGTTGACGATTGAGTGAAAGATGATTTTGATTGAGATTCCTTGTCAAGCTGATTAAATTCGTTAAGGACTGCTCTGCCTCTTTCGGATCGAGATTGTCCGTCGTCATTCAAAAGTGCATTCGGCGGAATCGTTATTGTCGTTTGATTTTTTGATTGAGAATTTCCATTGTCGGCATTTTTTTCATCTTGTCCGCGTGTCGTAGTTCGTTTTGTGAGTGCTCCCGATCCGTTTGCAACTGCATCTCTTGCCATCATCTCAGGATTAGTTACACTTTTTGATTTCGGCTGCAAATTTTGAGTTTTATTTTGATTTTGTGTCGATTGCCTCTGTTGAACCGATTCATCTTGTGATTCTTCAGCAACTTCTTCAGATTCTTCTTGAATTTCCTCTGATTGAGAATTTGAACGCGATTTTGAAATTCCATTCATTCCGCTTATACTTTCAATTTCTTCAATACGGTCCTCAATTCCGTGAATTCTTTCACCAATGCTGATTTGCGGCGACATCGGAGCCTCAGGCGCAGTAGGTGTTGTAAGTGCTTTTGCCATGATTTATAAATAATGTGCGCGTAATTCTTCGGCACTTTTTGCTGAAAGATATGCAGGAGGAATATCAAAAACCGTTTTGCAGCCGCTTTGACCTTCCTTGTTAAGTCGATATGCCGCACGCGCATACGCAATTAAAACGCTTGAAGTAAATTCGGGATTTGAATCAAGTTTGAGACGAAATTCAACAATATGATTGTGATGTTTATTTTCTCCTGTATTGCCGCTGCGAATTACAAAGCCGCCGTGTGCCAATCCACTGTGATTTTTCAAAAGTTCCTCCTCTGAAATAAAATTTACTGTTGTATTGTATTCATCAAAATAATTGGGCATATTTTTAATTTTTTGTTCAACTTCAGCCGCATTTGCTCCGTCTTCGAGCACTACGAAACATTCGCGAATATGTTTTTGTCTCGTCGTCAATTCGGGATTTTTTCCGCTGCGAACTGCCTCAAGTGCAGTTTTTACAGGTATAGTATATTGTTTTGCGTCTTTTACTCCTTCAATTCTTCTGATCGCGTCAGAATGTCCTTGACTTACTCCTTTGCCCCAAAATGTATAATCTTTTCCATCAGGCAAAACGGCATTTGAATAAACTCTTGCGAGTGAAAAAAGTCCTGGATCCCAGCCGACGCTTATTATCGCAATATGATTGCCGAATTTCGCCGCCTCATCTACTTTTGAAAAATGTTCGGGGATTTTTGCATGAGTATCGAAACTGTCAATTACATTAAACATACCTGCAAATTTTGGCGTTTGAATCGGTAAATCCGTTGCACTTCCGCCGCAAAGAATTAATACATCTATCTTATTTTTCCAATTTTCAATTTCTGAAATTTTGACAACGGGAACATTTGAATTTATTTTGACTGATGAAGGATCGCGACGAGTAAAAACTGCCGCCAATTCCATATCCGAATTTTCTTTGATTGCATATTCTACTCCGCGTCCGAGATTGCCATATCCTAAAATTCCTATTTTCATAAAAAATTTTCTCCTCTCTTTAAATAAAAAATATTATACTACTTTTTTTTAATAAATTCATCAGTTAATAAATTTTTTTGAATAAATTTTGATTAAAATTAAATCTTTCAATATTTGTAATTAAATGATATAATGCAATAAAAATTTTCAGAGGTGAAGATTTTTGTTTGGAACTTTCACAGAAATTGAGCGGAAGGTTTTAAATGATGAGCGATTAACTCGAGAAGACGGAATTAAATTATTCTCCTGCAACGATTTATCTTGGCTTGGTGCGATGGCTGATTATGTCCGCAAAAAAAAATGTGGCGACATCGTTTATTATAACGTCAACTGCCATGTAAATTTGACGAATATTTGTACTTCGCTTTGCAAATTTTGTGCTTTCGGTCGCGAAGAATCGACCAAAGGTTCTTATGCAATGAATGTTGAGCAAGTAATTTCTGTTGTTGAAGATGCGATGAAAGATCCGAATATGTCAGGCTTGCATGTCGTCAGCGGTTTGCATCCTCAATGGTCGTTCGAACATTATTTAAATTTTATAGATATACTTCACAAAAAATTCCCTTCTTTATATATCAAAGGTTTTACAGGCGTTGAAATTACTCATTTTGCAAAAATTTCCGGCAAATCTGTAAAAAATATATTAATTGAATTAAAAAATGTCGGATTGCAAGCGATCGCAGGCGGTGGAGCTGAAATTTTGTCCGATCGCGTGAGAAATTTACTTTGTCCCAAAAAAGCAACTGCCGATGAATGGCTTGAAGTTGCGCGAATTGCCCACAGTATCGGACTCAAAACCAATGCAAGTATGCTTTACGGACATATTGAAACGCTTGAAGAACGTGTTAATCATCTTATAAAATTGCGTGATTTACAAGATATAACTGGTGGATTTCAAACTTTTATTTGTTTTCCTTTTTTGCCGAAAAATACCGCACTCGAAAAAGACATTAAACAAACTTCAATGTGGGACGATTTGAGAACAATAGCAATTTCGCGGCTTATGCTTGACAATTTTAAAAATATTAAAGCCTATTGGGTCATGTTGACTGTTCCCGTTGCTCAAGTCGCGTTAAATTTCGGCGCAAATGATATTGACGGTACAATTCACAAAGAAAACATTTTGCATGAAGCCGGCGCAACCAGTCCGAAATCACTAAAAGAAGATGAAATTATAAAAATAATTCGCGACATCGGAAGAATTCCAGCAGCTTGTGATTGTAATTTTAATATTTTGAGGATAATTGATAAGGTATGAATATAAAAAATGATTTAAATGTTGCAAGGAACAAAGCATATCTCGGCGAGCGTCTCACATTGAAAGATGCTTTGTTGCTTTATGAAAACAATGATTTATTATTTTTGGCTGAATGTGCAAGAAAACAAAAAGAACGTAAGAGTGGAAACAAAGTTTTTTATCTAATAAATCGTCACATCAATTTAACAAATATATGCAGTTCAAATTGTCCTTTATGTGCATTTCAATGTAAAATCGGAGATAATCAAAGTTATACTTTAGAATTCGATGATATAAATAAAATTTTATCTGAAGTGAAAAATGTCAAAGGACTTTCTGAGATTCATATCGTCAGCGCATTGCATCCCGAAAAAAATTTTGATTATTATATTGATACGGTTAAATTGATAAAGAAAACTTTGCCTGATATTGATATTCGTGCATTTACACCTGTTGAAATTGTCAATTTTTCAATTCAAAGCTCAAAAAGTATTGAAGAAGTATTAAAAATTTTGATTGATGCGGGAGTAAATTCATTATTGGGCGGCGGAGCTGAAATTTTTTCCGAGCGTGTCAGAAAAATTATTTGCCCTAAAAAAGCAACTGCTGAAGAATGGTTGAATGTAATGAAAACGGCTCATCATCTCGGTTTAAAAACAAATGCATCTGTCATGTACGGACATATCGAGACAATCGAAGAACGCATTGAGCATTTAATAAAATTGCGTGATTTACAAGATGAAACAGGCGGTTTTCAAGCATTTTTGATGTTTCCGTTCCATCCGGATAATACTGAACTTGGAAAAAAATATAATTTGAAACGTGTAAGTGCATGGGAAGATTTAAAAATGATTGCACTTTCACGGCTGATATTAGATAATTTCGATCACATAAAAGCGTTTTGGGTTATGCTCACCATGCCGATTGCTCAACTTGCTCTTGCATTTGGTGTCGATGATTTGGATGGAACTGTTGGCGAAGAAAAAATTATTCATGCTGCCGGTTCCAAAGAATTTAAAGGTATAACAAGAAATATTTTAAATAAAATTATCAAAGAAAGCGGATATATTCCTGTCGAATGTGACAGTTTTTATAATCAGAAAAGAGAGAACCAATGAGAATCACAAAAAAAGAAGGTATATCTTTATTTAAAGAAAATTTGTTAAATCTTGGAAGAACGGCAGACAATATAAAAAAAAATAAATTCGGTAATGTTGTAACTTTCATCATTGACAGAAATATAAATTACACAAATATTTGTCAAAATGAATGTGATTTTTGCGCTTTCTTCCGCCGAAAAAATCAAAAAAGTTCATATGTTTTGAGCCATGAAGAAATAATTGAAAAAGTTCGTGAAGCCGTTAATCTTGGAGCAACTCAGGTTATGATTCAAGGCGGACTTAATCCCGAACTTGGTCTTGATTATTTTGAAAAAATGTTGCGAATGATAAAGAAAAATTTTGATATAACAATTCATTCTTTCACGGCAACCGAAATTCAATATTTTGCAAAATTGGAAGGTATACCTGAATTAGAGATATTAAAAAGATTGCAAGCGGCAGGATTGGACAGTTTACCGGGAGGCGGAGCTGAAATTTTGGTTGATGAAGTAAGGAAAAAAATCAGTCCGAAAAAAATTTCAACCGATGACTGGTTAAATATTATGAAATCGGCTCACAGCATCGGCATGAAAAGTACTGCAACTATGGTTATCGGATTCGACGAAACTATTGAACAACGTATTGAACATATGGAAAAAATACGAAATCTTCAAGATGAAACAGGTGGTTTCAGAGCATTCATCATGTGGAGTTTTCAACCTAAAAATACAAAACTCGGCGGTGAAAAAATAAGCAGTTGGGATTATATGAAAACTCTTGCATTTAATCGAATATACCTTGATAATATTGAACATATTCAAGGTTCATGGGTTACACAAGGCGAAAGAATCGGACAATTAACACTTAATTTCGGTGCTGATGATCTCGGCAGTATAATGCTTGAAGAAAATGTTGTAAAAGCAGCAGGCACGTCTTATAAAATGTCAGTTCAAAAAATGATTAATCTGATTAAAGAAACCGGTAATACTCCGGCTCAGCGAAATACTAAATATAAAATCTTAAAAGAATTTTAGAAGGTGAATTGATGAGTGAAAAAAATAAAATTCCAAAAGCCGATTTTGCAATTATCGGCGGTTCAGGAACTCTTTCAAGTGATTTTCCGTTAAATATTGAAGATGATAATATTAAAATTTTAAATAATTCAATTTTTATAAATACGCCTTATGGAATGAGCCCTAAATTTATTTTATTCAGCGTAAACAATAAAATCGTTTTGACTTGTAAAATGCACGGCTGGCGCAGCGGAGTTACTCGATCAGATGCCTCAAGACAAATTTTTTGGACATTCAGAGAAGCAGAAGTTAAAAATATTTTATCTGAAGGCGGTGTCGGTTCAATCAATCATCTTTTAGATCCGCGTGACTTAATTATTCCTGACGATTATATTGATTTATCTGTTCGCAAAGATGTTATGCTGGACGGCAGATATTTATTAATTATGCGTGAATCACTTTGTAAAGAATTGCGAAAAAATTTATTAAATGTTTCACGAAAATATTTTCAAGGTCGAATTTTTGATCGCGGCATTTATGCTGTTACTGACGGTCGTCACTTTGAAAGTCCGGCTGAAATTGCCATGCTTAACGGTCACGCCGATATTGTCGGTCAAAGCCTTGCCCCCGAAGTTTATCTTGCTCGTGAAATCGGTGCTTGTTATGCAAATCTTTCCTTCGTTGTCAATTATGGTGAAGGTATTAAAATTTCTTGGTCGCATGATACAATGAAAGATATTTTTTTTGATGATGCTCAAATGATAGGAAAAATTTTAATTGAAGCAATAAAAAATACAGATATAAATAACAAAAAATGTAATTGTAACTCACTTCGTAAAGAAACTTTGTTGAAAGATGTTTACAATCAAGAATCTGACAAAGGTTAATTTTTATTTTATATAAGTCGGTGAAATATAGAAATCTTTTTTTAATGTTCCTTTCCTTTTCAAAATTTCAGTTATATCTGTAGAAATTATATCATATTTTAAAATATCTTTATATTGGGTTATCTTTGTTATAATCGGAATTTTTGCCGTTCTTTTTATTTTGCGGATTAATTCTCGTCCTCGCCGATTAAATGCCAAAATCCTAGCGTAACTTGTACTATCGAAGTTCTCCGTTTGATTTTTTTTCAATCCGATCATTAAATACAATAATAATCTTTGTATTCGACTGCGTGTATAACGTTGACTGATTATTAAATTTAAAAATTCGGTTAAATTTTTTGCAGAATACGCTGCACTTATGAATTTATTTTCAAGTCCTTCATTCATGCCATAGATTTTTTTTAAATCTTCCGGCGTACTGCAAATTATTTTTAAAATCAACGGTCTAAATAAATTTTCCATAATCGGAATATCGGCAATTTGTAATTCTTTTAATGTTTCAATATCAACATTTTCTGCGATTTTTTCCCATTGAGTTTTTTTTGAATAAATTGATTCACGAATTGCCGTTGCACTTGATATTCCTGAATGTAATTTTTTCTCTTTATATTCTGCCGCAATTCTCGGTATCAAAAGCGGTTCTATCTGCGTCATTTTTAAAGCTCTCAGATATTCAATCGCCAAGATATTGTTCGGCAATTTGAAAAAATTTTCTATTATACCTGTCATTTCTGCCAAATTTTTACATATTGCTTTTGAATATGAAATTCCAGTATCCAATTTTTCACGCAAAAATTTTTTAAAATCATTCGTATCAATTAAATTCGCTGCTTTTTTTAAGAATTCAATTTCGTTCGCTTCAGCTCCAAATGCTAAAATATCAACTATACCTAAATTTTCCAATAATTTTACTCCGCCGCGTGCAAAATCTTGAGCACTACGAACGGCATTTATAAAAGGCAATTCAATTACCAAATCACAGCCGCCATTAATCGCCAATTTCGCACGAGTAAATTTATCTAAAATCGCCGGCTCTCCTCTTTGTGTAAAACTTCCGCTCATTACTGCTATTATATCTGCATTTTTTATTTTTTTTCGAATTTGTTCAATTTGATAGCGATGCCCGTTGTGAAAAGGATTATATTCCGCAATTATTCCGACTGCCATATTTTCCCACTCAATATATCTATACAAGAAATTTTTCCGTGCGGCAAAAATGATCCTGTATCTATGATTGTAATATTATTTTTCAAAAACAGCGGATAAAATTTATTCGGACGACTTTGCTTTAAATACTTTTCGGAAATATCAAGATATGGTGTCGGTGTGTGTCCTGCAATTATTTCAGCTGTACCTTCATAATTCATGTAAAATTCTTCGCGAATCCACAATAACGAATCTTCATTTTGATTTTTTAAAGATACGCCTGGTTTTAATCCTGCATGGCAAAAAATATATTCTTTGTCATTTACAAAAATTTGATGATAAAACGAACGCTGTTCAATAAAATTAAGTGCCTTTTGCAAAGCATCAGGTTCTTTTTTTATCCATTCTTCAAGTTCTTCTTTCGATTTTCTGCCGCCATTCGGTAACCATATTCCCGTTTCTTTTTCGCCGAGCAAATAATAATAAAGCATCATTTGTTCATGGTTGCCGCAAAGTGCAATTACATTTTTCTTTTCACTCATTTCCATTGCCCATCGCAGACATCTCATATTTTCTTCACCGCGATCTATATAATCGCCGAGTAAAATTAACAAATCCTGTTCAGAATCAAATTCAATTTTACGCATTAATGACAATAATTTTGTAAATTGTCCGTGTATGTCGCCTATCGCCATAATTCGCCGATATTCCAATTTAATCACTTCCGTAAAATAAAAATGCACTGATTTTTTATGACCAGTGCTTACAAACGTATATTAATTTTTAATTCTTAATTATTTAATTTGTGCCGCAACTTCCGCCGCAAAATCTTCTTGTTTCTTTTCGATTCCTTCGCCGAGTTGATAGCGTGCAAAACGAATAATTTTTGCTCCGTTCAAAATGTCTTTAATGGTTTTCTCGCTGTCCTTAAAGAAAATTTGTTCGACAAGGCAGACTTCTTTGTAAAATTTATTGATACGTCCTTCAACCATTTTATCGACGATTTTTTCAGGTTTACCTTCTTCAAGTGCCTGTTTACGCAAAACTTCCTTTTCATGTTCCAAATCTTCGGAAGGAACGCTGTTTCTGTCAACTGCCGTCGGATTCATCGCTGCGATTTGCATTGCAACATCTTTTCCAAGCTGTGCATTTCCGCCTTCAATATCAACTATTACGCCGATTTTTCCGCCCATGTGAATATAACTTGTAATTTCTCCGGCAGTTTCGTAACGAATGAAACGACGAATTGAAATTTTTTCACCGATCGTCGCAGTCGCATCAGTCACGAGTTCATCAACCGTTTTTTCGCCGATTTCACTTGAATTAAGTTCCTCAAGATCAAACGGATCAGTTTCTGCAATATGTTCAGCAATTTGTTTTTCAAGATTTCTGAA
>CAJOPN010000067.1 GCA_905236285.1 uncultured Selenomonadaceae bacterium
ATTTCCAGGACTTGAAACGGCGTTGGGAATTTTATTAACTGACTTGTACCACGAAAATAAAATTTCGCTGGAAACTTTAATCTCAAAAATGACGTATGAACCCGCGCAGATTTTCAAACTTGACGCTGGAACTTTAAGCATTGGCGCGCCTGCTGATGTTGCAATTATCGATCCCAATTTAGAATGGACTGTTGACGCGAATAAATTTTATACGAGGGGTAGTCATTCACCTTTTGTCGGAAGAAAATTAAAAGGACGCGCAGTTTGTACGATTATTGACGGAAAAATTTTTGAAGGGTGATATTTTTATGCGTGTACTTTTAGTTACGTTGACAGATTTATTACCGTATGCGTTGACAAAAGTTTTAAATCCTTCGTTGGAATATTGCGCTATTGTTGTTGACGATGCAACTGTTGCAAAAAATATGCTTAAAGATGTTAAACCACTCCAAAATTTGATTTATCCATTTTATGAACTCAAGGAATGTATACAAAATTTTCATTATGACGTTGTAATTTGTTATTCCTTTGGTCACGATACTTTTGAAAGCAATCTCAGACGTTACGGCGTATCAAAAAATAAACTCGTGAATTTAGTTTCCCTACATAGTCATGAAAATTTTTTGCTTGAAAGAGCTTTGAGATATTACAGTGAATACGCTGGAGAATTTGAAATGTTTGCTACGGGAATGAGTTATACTGAATGTGGACTGGAGCCCCAAAACTTTAAGCTAAAACTTTTCAATTTCGGTCGCGGAACACAAGATTTATACTATGATTACAAAATTGCTCAATTTGTATTCACTCACGCGGGGGGGGGCAGGAAAAATCTCCTCTTAAGTACGCGATAATTGGACTTGCACCGTATAGTTTTCACTTTGACGAATCTAAAACATATACTGAAAATTTTAGACTATTACAATATGCTATAGCTTTTAATGATTTACATAATTTTTGGTTACCAATCGAAGAGTATAAAAAATTATTCCGTCCAGCGTATTTAAATTTTAAATTACCATTTGACTCTACGAAAATAGATCGTATCACAAATTTAGGAAATGATGTAAGGTATATCAATCTTAGTTCACGCCTTTCAGCCAGAGAAAGGATTGACGTTTGGAAAGATAGAAACTTTCCTGAAACACGGGAAGAAAATATAAAAATTTTTGACGATTATTTAACTTTATGCGAAAATAATAATGTTCGTCCGATAATTTTTTTACCTATTTTTCTTGAAGGCTATATTAAATATTTTAGCAAACAAAAGTTAGATGAATTTTACTATATTGTTCGAAAAGCGCAAAAAAAGCATTCTTCGGCAATTTTTTTTGATGGTTGGAAGTTGAACAATTTTCCTGATACAGATTTTTTCGACACAGACCATTTGAATATTCAAGGAGCGGCAAAATTTAGCGCAATTCTTAATAGCGTGATTGAAGATTTGGAACGAATAAAAAAATAATTGAGGTGGAATTTTGAAAGGAAAATTAGTATTGGCAGACGGTAGCGTCTTTCACGGGCAACTTTTCGGCGGTTCCAATGCGAATGCTGAAGGTGAAGTTGTCTTCAACACGGGAATGACAGGCTACCAAGAAATTTTAACTGACCCTTCATATTGTCGGCAAATTGTGACGTTGACTTACCCTTTAATCGGCAATTACGGTACGGCGAAAATTTTTAATCAAAGTCGCAAAAGTTTTGTCGGCGGACTGGTTATCGGTGAACTTTGCGAAACGCCGTCAAGTTCCAGTATGGAAAAGACGCTTTCCGAATATTTAGCGTCAGAAAGAATTGCTTGCATTTATGACGTTGACACCCGCGCATTGACAAAACGTATTCGTTCAACTGGTACGATGAAAGGCGTTATCGTCAGTGAATATACTTCCCAACCTACGATTGATGAAATGATGAAATTGCCCCTTCGCAAAAATGTTGTGGAGCAAGTGTCAACTCCTGCCGCATATACAATCGAATCTACAAATAAAAATGCGCCGTTCGTCGTTGCAATGGACTTCGGCGTTAAAGAACATATTCTTGACAGTCTGCACAATCTC
>CAJOPN010000068.1 GCA_905236285.1 uncultured Selenomonadaceae bacterium
ACTTCCATTTCAACGAGTTCAAGAAGTTCAGGATCATCAACTTGATCAACTTTGTTAAGGAAAACGACTATTGCAGGAACACCGACTTGACGAGCAAGAAGGATATGTTCACGAGTCTGAGGCATAGGACCATCTGATGCAGCAACAACGAGAATTGCACCGTCCATTTGAGCTGCGCCGGTAATCATGTTCTTGATATAATCAGCATGTCCCGGACAGTCAACGTGTGCATAGTGGCGTTTTTCCGTCTCATATTCAACGTGTGCAGTATTGATTGTAATTCCGCGTTCACGTTCTTCAGGTGCTTTATCAATTTGATCATATGCTTCATATTTTGCAAAGCCTTTTTCTGAAAGAACCTTTGTGATAGCAGCAGTCAAAGTTGTCTTGCCGTGATCGATATGACCGATTGTACCAATATTAACATGCGGTTTGCTTCGATCAAATTTCTGTTTTGCCATTTAAAAATCCCCCTAATTTCTAATTCATTAATGCAAAATCTTTTCAAAAAATTTTTTTAGATCTCACATTCTTAATTTTAATTTTAATTACTCGCCTTTATTTTTAGCGATAATGGCATCTGAAATAGTTTTCGGAACTTCGGCATAATATGCAACTTCCATTGAATAATTGCCGCGTCCCTGAGTTTTTGATCTCAAATCTGTCGAATATCCGAACATACTTGAGAGCGGAACAAATCCTCTTATGACTTGAACTCCTCCGCGCGGTTCCATTCCGTCAATTCTTCCGCGTCTTGAATTTAAATCTCCAATTACATCTCCCATATATTCTTCGGGAACCGTAACTTCAACTTTTACATAAGGCTCAAGCAAAACCGGACTTGCTTTTTCGGCTGCACTCTTGAATGCAATCGAACCAGCAATTTTGAATGCGGCTTCTGATGAATCGACCTCGTGAAAACTTCCGTCATAAACGGTCGCTTTAACATCAACCATCGGATAGCCTGCCAAAACTCCGTTTTCCATAGCTTGCTTAACGCCTGCTTCAATCGGATTGATATATTCTTTCGGAATTACGCCGCCGACAATCTTACTTTCAAAACTGAATCCTGCGCCGACTTCCTGCGGTTCAATTTCAATCCAACAATGTCCATATTGACCGTGACCGCCAGATTGACGAATAAATTTACCTTCAGCTTTTGAAGATTTACGAATCGTCTCACGATATGCAACTTGAGGCTCGCCGACTTTGCAATCAACTTTGAACTCACGGAGCATTCTGTCAACGATAATCTGCAGATGAAGTTCACCCATTCCGCTGATTATAACTTGTCCCGTTTCAGCATCGGTACGAACTTTAAACGTCGGATCTTCTTCAGCAAGTTTTTGAAGTGCAATTCCCATTTTTTCCTGATCGGCTTTCGTCGCAGGTTCAACCGCAACCGAAATGACGGGATCGGGAAAATTCATTGATTCAAGAATAATCGGTTTCGTTTCGTCGCAGAGTGTATCGCCGGTTGTCGTATCTTTTAAGCCGACTGCCGCTGCAATATCCCCCGAATATACAACATCAATTTCTTTTCGATTATTCGCGTGCATTTGCAAAATTCGTCCGATACGTTCCTTTTTGCCTTTGGTTGCATTGTAGACATACGAACCGCTTTTAAGTGTGCCGGAATATACTCTGAAAAATGCGAGCTTACCGACATACGGATCAGTCATAATCTTAAATGCAAGTGCCGCAAACGGTTCTTCATCGCTTGAAGGACGCTGTTCAGTTTTTTCATTATCGGGATTTATTCCTTGAATCGGAGGAATATCAGTCGGTGCCGGCATATAATCGACAATCGCATCAAGCAACGGCTGTACTCCACGATTTCTGTAAGATGTTCCGCAAGTTACCGGTGTCATTTCACATTCGATTGTTGCCTTGCGAATTACCGCTTTAACTTCTTCTTCCGAAACTTTTTCGCCGCCAAGATATTTTTCCATGAAATCATCATCTTGTTCAGCACATGCTTCCAAAAGTTTATCGCGATATTCTTCAGCAATTTCTCTCATGTCTTCGGGAATTTCAATTTCGTCTGCAACTTTTCCCAAATCATCTTCATAAACGATTGCTTCCATTTTGACGAGATCGATTATTCCTTCAAATTTATCTTCAGCACCGATCGGTAATTGAATCGGAACAGCATTTGTGTGAAGTCTGTCTCTCATCATTTGAATGACATTGAAAAAATCTGCGCCTGTAATGTCCATCTTGTTGACATATGCAAGTCTCGGAACATTATAACGTTCAGCTTGTCTCCAAACGGTTTCAGTCTGCGGTTCAACTCCTCCACGAGCCGTTAAAATTGCAACAGCTCCATCGAGAACACGCAAAGACCTTTCAACTTCAACAGTAAAATCGACGTGACCGGGAGTATCTATAATATTTATTCGATGATTTTTCCAATGACAGGTTGTCGCCGCAGAAGTTATTGTAATTCCGCGTTCCTGCTCCTGAACCATCCAGTCCATTGTTGCAGCTCCGTCATGTACTTCACCGATTTTATGATTGATGCCTGTGTAAAACAAAATTCTTTCAGTTGTTGTTGTCTTACCGGCATCTATATGCGCCATTATTCCTATATTGCGAGTTTTTTCAAGTGAAAACTCTCTTGACACTTTTTAAATCGCTCCTTAAATCAGATGAACAAGAAAAAATAAATTACATTACCATCTGTAATGAGCAAAAGCCTTGTTAGCCTCAGCCATTTTGTGAGTGTCCTCTTTCTTTTTGATTGATGCGCCGGTATTGTTTGCAGCGTCCATCAATTCTGCAGAAAGTCTTGCGTCCATCGTTTTTTCGGAACGAGCACGTGCATAATTGACGAGCCAACGAATTCCGAGAGTTTGACGACGTTCAGGACGAACCTCAACGGGAACTTGATAGTTTGCACCGCCGACTCGACGAGCACGAACTTCCAAAACAGGCATTACATTTTTAAGAGCAGTCTCAAATACTTCAAGAGGATCTTTGCCGCTCTTTTCGCGAATGGTCTCAAATGCATCATATACGACACGTTGAGCCACACTCTTTTTGCCCGAAAGCATGACTTTATTTATAAACTTTGTAACTGTCTTTGAATTATAAACAGGATCGGGTAAAACGTCACGCTTGGGAACTGAACCTTTTCTGGGCATCAAAAAAACCTCCTAATTACTTTTTCTTTGCTTTGGCTTTTTTAGCACCGTACTTTGAACGTGACTGATTGCGATCTTGAACTCCGGCAGTATCGAGAGTACCACGAATTATGTGATAACGAACGCCCGGCAAATCTTTAACACGTCCGCCGCGAATTAAAACGACAGAGTGTTCTTGAAGATTATGTCCGATACCCGGAATATAAGCAGTTACTTCGATTGAATTAGTCAAACGAACACGCGCGACCTTACGAAGAGCTGAATTTGGTTTCTTCGGAGTGGTTGTATAAACACGAGTGCAAACGCCGCGTTTTTGTGGACAATTTTTAAGAGCAGGAGCCGTAGATTTTTCTACGAGACTCTGACGACTTTTTCTTACCAATTGATTTATTGTTGGCACATGCAAACCTCCTTTCATTTGCGCATTTATTTAATGCTTGCTAATATTACCACTCGAAAAATATCTTGTCAATACCCAATTTATAAAACTTTTCCATATACATTTCGTCTTGCGGTTTATTATTAACTTTCTCAAAAAAAAAAAGATTTTTTCTCATTAATAAATTTTAAAAAATCTTTTCGTAAAAAATTTTTTCTGAAAAAAATTCGTTTTAATCTCTGTGAGTTTTAATCCATTTTTCAAGCAGCGGACGATCATTATTGCTCGGTGTCTCGACCCATTTTGAACACAAATAATAAATCGTGCCGCGAATTGGAATTTTAAATTTATAATAATGTATGATATTCGATTCGTTTCTTTCAGTTACCAAAAGCGGAAAATCTATTCCAAATGTTTCGTGACTGTATTCAAGCGTCAACATTTTTTCAACTTCTTCTTCAGATGCTTTTCCTTCCCTCAACATGCCCGGCAAAACATTTTTGGCTATTTCGTTTATTTTCATTCCTCTGTATTCCGGCAATGATTCTGCTCTTATTTTTATTTTCTCCAAAAATCCTTCGAGTTTTTCACGCTGATCTTCCGTCCATGAACTGCAGATATAAAATTTTTGATTGCCAATCTCAACAGGCTTTTTAAAATATCTCGGCGAATCTTCAAATGTCAATGCCTTTGCTCTCAATAAAAGCGGATATTCTATCCCGAATGTTCTTTCACTAAATTCAATGAATCTCATTTCATAAACTTCGTCTTCATTGATTGCGCCTTCTTCAAGATATTTTCTTAAAACCGTGTCCGCCAATTCGGCTACGCTTTCACTCGGTATTACCGAATCATCAACGTCAATATTTCGGACAAACTTTTCAGGTAAATTCGCTTTGTAATGTGCAGGTTTTACCAAATGCGTCGAATCATGCAATGCCATTAATCTTTCTAAATTCGACAGCATTTGATTTGTCATTTTTACTTCGGTTTGCTGAGTTTCTTTTTTATTTTTCTGAGCTTTTTCAGAGAGTGGTTCAGTTTCAAATTCTTGATTCAAAAAATCTACGACGACGGGCAATTCTTCCAATTTTGGATTTTGATTCATCGCCTTTTCAAGAAAAATTGCCGCAAGTACGGGATTCAATTCAAATAAATATCCCTGCTTGACATTTCCGACAATATTAAATGCTGATCTGTCCTCGCGTCCGTATTTTAAAACTTCATCGCGAAATTTTGAAATGCTCAACATACTTTTCAAATCAAAATATTCACATTTAAGAATCCAGCCGTCTTCGCTCCAGCCGTTTGTTTGAACCAATTCAGAATCAATCTTTATTTCTTTGCAGGTTTCAACCGCTCGACTTACCGATCTTATTCCCGTTGAATAATGAATGATTAAGTCACCGACATTAACTTTTGTGATATTTGTCCAAAATGAACGTTCAGCTCCGTCATTTCTGGTTTTCGGTGCAAGAATATATCCGCCTTTGCGTTCAGTTTCGTAATTTTTGCCTTGTGATACAAACCATGACTTAATCATAAATATCTCTCCTATTACCAATGGTAAGGTTCGCCGCGATTAATTTTAAATGCTCTGTAAATTTGTTCAAGTAAAATTATTCGCGTCATTTGATGTGTAAATGTCATTTTCGACAGACTCAATTTAAAATTTGCAATTTTTCTTAAATTTTCCGACACTCCGAATGCTCCGCCTATTATAAACGTAAATTCTGATTGCCCGTTGAGCGTCAACTTTGAAAATTTTTCGGCGAATTGTTCCGATGAAATATTTTCTCCGAATACATCAAGCAGACATATCCATGAATTTTTATTCAGCCGATTCAGAATTTTTTCGCCTTCATCTTCAATCGTTTTGCACTCGGCTATTTCAATTATTTCTATCGTCGCTATCGTTTTCATTCTTTTTAAATATTCTTTCGCCGCTTCAATCAAAAATTTTTCTTTGAGTTTGCCGATCGCCACTATATTAATTCTCATAAATGTTCATTTATTATTTGTTTCAAATTTTCAATTTCATTTTTTTCATTTTCAGAAAGATTTTCTTCATCAATTTCATCAATAATTTTTTTCGCTTCGTCCCATTCTTCTTGTCTTATGAGTGAATTCATCAACAAGTTAATTACGACGAAATGCTGCGATGAATAAGGGGGGGGGGTAAGAATGTAATGAGGATTCGCAGAAGAGCTGCACAATGTTCAAAGTCGCCGATATTGAAATATGCAAAAGATGTGTAATAAAGAAATTGTAAATGGTAAGATGTCA
>CAJOPN010000069.1 GCA_905236285.1 uncultured Selenomonadaceae bacterium
AACGAAAAAAATATAAAATATCGATGCGATTTTGCGACTTATAATTATATCTTCAGGTTGCAAAATTTTTTTCTGTTCAATATTTTCATCAGGTAATTGAGAAAATGGTCTGAACATGTACATGAATAATAAAAATCCGACGAATAATCTCAAACCGTCATGACCAATCATTTCAGGATGACAAAGAATAATCGCAAGAAACACTGCAACCATATAAGTTACATCGAATGCAAGTTGAATATTCGGATTAACTTTTTTAATTTCTTTTGGTTTTTCAAAAGGATAATCGTAACTGATGAGCAAGAAAAAAATTATCAGTCCGAAAAAAATTGCAGGATCGACATTAAGAAAAAGAGTCAAAGCATATTCGCCTGAAGCACCGAGATTTATCGATAATCCTTCAAGAAGTCTTAGCATATCCATTTCGTCAGTCGTCATAGCCAAAAATAACGATTGAGTGATGTATGTCAAAATCATTAAGTAAACAAATTTTAAAATTGTACCGATTCTTAGTGTGAAGAGAGAATCTTTTTTGCTTACAAACAAAGAAAAGCCAAGTCGCCAAGGCATATATGCAGAAATAAAAGCCCATAATCCGCAATTACAAAATAATAAAATACTTTCCCAAAATCCAGAAGCAAATCCTTTCTCATGAAAAAGTTGCGGTACTATAAACCAATCTTCATATTCTTCCAATAATGCTCCGACCGTGCTTCCGATTGCTGCCGGCAGTCCCCACATTATTCCAAGCATTGGCGGTACTACACTTGTTATGTCTATCAATGAAAAATTCGGTTGCACAAATAAATTATGTGAATAACTGCACAAGGTGTAAATCAATACGGTCATTAAAAATCTAAAAAATTTTTTATCCATTTTATTTAATGCCAAATGCTTTACAAGCTTCCTCACCATATTTTAATTTCATTTTTTCAATAAGCGGTCTTACTCTTTCTTTGAACGGTTCTAATTCTTCATTAGATAATTCTTTAATTAATACACCTTTTTCAGCGAATTGTTTTCTTATACTCCGCTCATTCTTTTCAAGATGATCTCTTCCCCATTCGCAAGCCTCTTTGCTTTTTTCTTTCAATAATTTTTGCGTTTTTTCTTCCAATCTGTCATATGTCTTTGTATTGATTGCAAATATATATGTTTCATATGCACAATTCCAAATCGTTATATATTTTTCAATTTCATTCAATTTATCTGTGCCCGATTGAAATATTCCCATATCGTGCCCGTCTATGTTTCCCTGTCTCAATGCCGTTGACATTTCACTGCGACTCATCGGCATAGGTTCGACATCAAAACATTCAAAAAATAATCTGTATCCCTCATTGCCGAGTACTCGAATTTTCATTCCATATAAATCTTCGGGATATTCTATCGGATTGCGATTGTTTGATATTTGTCTGAATCCGTTGTGAATTGCTCCGAGATATATTAATCCTTGTCCTGCCAAAATTTTTTTATAGAAATCGCCTCCGGTTTCGTCAATTATTTTTCTCGCCTGCTTATAATCCGAAAAAGTCCAAGGCAATGTTGCAACCGATATTCTAGAATCCAGCGTCGCCAATGTTCCCGATGTGTATACTGCCAAATCTACCGAGCCGTTCGCCAGCATTCTTACTCCCTTTGTCGTGTTGCCTCCTGCCAGTTGATCGTTGTCGTATACTTCGATTATTACATTTCCTCCTGATTCTTTTTTTACCAAATCGGAAAGTTTTTTTGCAACCAATGTATTTATTCCTTTTTCAGTTCCGGATGTCGACATCACCATTCGCACTCTTTTATATTCAGAATTATTTTGCTGCGGTTCATTAAATTTGTAACACGACGAATTTATTAATGTAAAAATTGAAAGAAACATTACAATCAAAAATTTTTCAAAATTTTTCATCATAACGTTCCGCCTCATCTCATTAAAAAATTATTTTTTTCCGATTAATGTCAATGCCAAAATCGCCATTCTGACTGCAACTCCGTTTTGTACTTGTTCTTTTATCGCCGAATGTTCTCCATAAGTCACCGCCGTTGATATTTCCAAGCCTTTGTTTTGCGGACCAGGATGCAGAATTAATACATCTTCTTTTGCAAGTTTCAATCTTTCGTCATTGATTCCGAATATTCTCGCGTATTCTCTCGTTGACGGAAATAATCCCGCTTTTTGTCTTTCAAGTTGTATTCTCAAAACATTTATTACATCTGCACCTTCGATTGCGTCTTCAATTCTTTCAAATACTTTTACGCCTTCGACATTTAAATATCTCGGCAGTAACGTTTTCGGTCCGGCTATATTTATTTCGATTCCCATTTTTTTCATGCCGACTATATCCGATCGTGCCACGCGGCTGTGTAAAATATCTCCGACTATTGCAACTTTCAAGCCTTGCAATTTTCCTTTTGCCTGTTCAATCGTGAACATGTCCAAAAGTGCCTGCGAAGGATGAGCATGTGCGCCATCACCTGCATTTATTATTACCGGCTTGACAATTTTCGACGCAAAATCTGCCGCTCCTTCGGCTTTGTGTCTCATTACGATTGCATCGACTCCCATTGATTCAATAGTGTAAAGTGTATCGCGTAAACTTTCTCCTTTTACAACGCTTGACGTGCTTGAATTTATACTCACCACGTCCGCACTTAAATATTTTCCTGCCAATTCAAATGAGGTTCTTGTCCTCGTGCTCGGCTCGAAAAATAAATTTACTATTGCTTTGCCTCTCAATGTCGGTACTTTTTTTATATCTCGCTTGATTATTTCTTTCATCTCTTTCGCAGTATCCAATATCAAACGAATTTCTTCGGACGAAAAATTTTCAAGTGCCGTTACACTTCTGCCGCTTAATTCTCCCATATTTTTCACCTCTTACGGTAATGTTTGCATTTTATCAATCGGCCAAAATACTACGACTGCTTTGCCTTTTATCAATTCAAGCGGAACAAATCCCACATCTGCAAATCGGCTGTCATCTGAATTATTGCGATTGTCTCCCATTACAAAAATTGTTCCGTCGGGAATTGTTACTTTCGGATATTCCGTTCGCGTTTTTTCCAAAATATAATCTTCATTAAGCATTTGATCATTGACATATACGCGACCTTCTTTTATTTCTATCGTGTCGCCTGCAGTCGCTATCACTCTTTTTATAAAATCACGGCTTGGATCTCTCGGATAACGGAATATTAAAACTTCACCTTTCGCCGGATCTCTCAAGTGATAAATAAATTTATTGACAACCAATCTTTCTTCATGTTCGAGCGTCGGTCTCATTGACGGACCGTCTACAATGTACAATTCAACTATAAAGGTGCGAATCAACATTGCCATCACTACTGCCACTATTATCGACACTACCCAATCTTTCGCATCTTCGCCCAATGAACTCATCTTTAAAAAAACTCCTCTATATAAAATTAAGAATTAAGAACGCAAAATTAAAAATTAAAACGCATATCCTGCATTTTGCATTCTACATTCTGCATTAACTTAATTCCTAATTATAAATTACGAATTTCAAATTAACCTCAGTTTTTCTTTTCTTTAATACGTGCGGCTTTACCTGTGAGTTTACGCAAATAGTAAAGTTTTGCGCGACGAACTGCACCGCGTCGAACAACTTCAATTTTATCTACTCTCGGTGAATGAATCGGAAACATTCTTTCAACTCCGACACCGTACGAAATGCGGCGAACCGTGAACATTTCTCTGACTCCTGCGCCTTGTCTTCCGATTACAACGCCTTCAAAAATCTGAATACGTTCTCTTGTACCTTCAACAATTTTTGCGTGAACTTTTACCGTGTCGCCTGGACCGAATTTCGGTATATCATCGCGCATTTGTTCTTTTTCCAATGTTTCAATAATATTCATTTCCTTAAAAAAACTCCTCTCTTGTGACGTTCATGGAAACATTTTTTTTGAAAAAATTTTGTCTCTCAGCGGAACGTTCAATTAACTTAAACAGTTTATCACAAAATATATTTTTCTGTCAATAGTTTTAATGATGAAACAATCGAATATGAGTCATTGCCATTGCAATTTCATATTTGTCACACGTTTCAATCACGTTGTCGTCACGAATTGATCCGCCGCTCTGTGCAACATATTTAACGCCTGATTTGTGAGCTCGTTCGATATTGTCGCCGAACGGGAAAAATGCATCGCTGCCGAGTGCAACATTTTCAAGTTTTGAAATCCATTCGCGTTTCTCTTCATCGGAAAATTTTTCAGGCTTGACTTTAAAAATTCTTTTCCAATTATCTCCGCTCAACAGATCATCACTTTCATTGCCGACATAAACATCAATGGCATTATCGCGATCGGGACGTTTGATATTGTCGACGAATTGTAAATTTAAAACTTTCGGACTTTGACGCAAATACCATGTATCGGCTTTACTTCCTGCAAGTCTCGTGCAATGTACTCGTGATTGCTGACCTGCTCCGATTCCGATTGCCTGACCGTCTTTTACATAACAGACCGAATTTGACTGAGTATATTTCAAAGTTATCAGCGCGATTAATAAATCTCTTTTCGCCGATTCAGTAAAATTTTTATTGACTGTCGGAATATCTTTTAAAAGGTCTTCAGTAATTTTTATGTCATTGCGTAATTGCTCGAATGTCACGCCGTAAACTTCTTTTTTTTCAAATTTCGGCGGTTGATAATTCGGATTCATTTTTAAAATTAAATAATTTCCTTTGCGTTTCGATTTTAAAATTTCAAGTGCCTCTTCAGAATATGACGGTGCAATAATTCCGTCACTTACTTCATACTTGAGATAATTTGCAGTTGCCGCATCACATTCATCACTCAATGCCGCAAAATCTCCGTAGGAACTCATTCTGTCCGCTCCGCGTGCTCTTATATATGCGTTTGCAACAGGCGACAAATTTTTTTCATTGACGAAATAAATTTTTTTCAATGTTTCGTCAAGCGGTAAACCTATCGCTGCACCTGCAGGACTGACATGTTTGAATGATGCCGCCGATTCAATTCCCGTTGCCTCTTTCATTTCCTTCACCAACTGCCAGGAATTCATCGCGTCAAGCAAATTTATATAACCGGGTCTTCCGTTTAGAACTTCAAACGGCAAATTTTCTTCAGTAAAAACTTTTGCGGGTTTTTGATTCGGATTGCAACCGTATTTCAATTCAATTTCTTTCAAAATTATCACTCTCTTAAAAAAAATTTTTTTCGCTCAATTATATATTGCAAATAATTTTAAGTCAACAAAATAAAATTTTAAAAAGATATTTACAAATAAAATTGAAATGATATAATGAAATTAAAATGAATTTATTTTAATTGAGGAGGCGATAAATAAATGAAATTTCGTAAATTAAAAACTTTGATACTCGGCTCATTTTTTATGATGATGTCTCACGTTAATGCCGCAGAAATGCTCACGATTAATATTAACGCCTCACATTATCTTCATATCGGAAAACCAATCGTAAGAATAGCAACGGGATCACCTGAAATAATAAGCGTCGTACAAATTGGAAATACAAATGATGAAGTTTTGATTGTTGCAAAAAATCCCGGTGCAACTTCAATGCTTGTTTGGACTGCTGACGGAAAAATGAAAGAATATATTGTAAATGTATCTCCCGAAGACAAAGGAGTTGCTTACATAATCGAACAGGCAATCAATTTGCCGAATGTGCACGTCAAAAAAGTTGATGAAAGAATTTTATTGAGCGGCTCGGTTAAAAATCAGTATGAAAGAGAATACGCAATAAAAATTGCACAATTATATGTCGGCGGAGAAGATGTAAACAGTATAAGTAATTCGAGGTTGGTCGGAGCAAACAGAACGGAAACTGGAGAAAATATCAGCAACGAAATACAGGAATTTGAAAGCAACGGCGGCGAAGGAAATATAATTGATATGTTACAGCTTGAATCGCCGACACAAATTCAATTCGAGGCTCAAATTGTCGAAATAAACGAAGCCGATTCAAAAAATTTCGGTCTTGAACATTCAGGCTCATATGCTCACAGCGAAACCGGAGGAAATTCTCACAGCGGCGGACCTTCATTTAAAAATAATCCTTACAAATGGTTTTTCACTCATCGCGATCCGATTGATTTCACTCTTCACGCGCTTGTAAATGACGGCAAGGCAAAAATTTTGTCTCGTCCGTACATAACGACAATGAGCGGAGAGGCAGCGAGTATTCATATCGGCGGACAAGTTCCGGTTCAAGTTGTTGATGACGGAAGTGTCGGAATTCAATATAAAGATTACGGAATTATTTTACATATCACGCCGACAGTTGACGCGAAAAATCGAATTACTTCAAGCATAACGGCTATAGTCAGCAGTATTGATTCGAGTTATTCAACTTCAAACGGAATTGCAATAAATACTCGTGAGGCGACTACGGTTGTAAGTCTTGAATCGGGTATGACAATGGTTATCGGCGGACTGATGAACTCTGAAGATTCAAAATCTGTTTCAAAAATTCCTTTGCTCGGAAATATTCCAATTATCGGCGAATTTTTTAAACATACTCAAAAATCAAAACAGAAACGCGAATTGATAATTTTAATTACGCCCACTCTTGTTACTCAGGATTCTCCCGGAAGAATGTCTGACAACATGCAAAATTGGTATAATCAAGGTCGTCAATCGAAATTAAATTTAAATGATGTCGATGTCAATGAAGGACCTAATTAATTTTTCTTGACTCTCTGGTAAGCATAATCATATAAATTTTCGCCTATACTCTTGCCCGGTATGGGTTTATTTTTTTCGTCAAATTTCACATTTATTTTTAATTCTGGAATTTCATTTTCATTAACATCAAAAAATTTGCAATCGGCGGCCGTAACAAATTTAATTCCGTCCAAATCTCTGAAATACATTACATCAATTTCGTGATCTACCTTTGCAAAAATATTTTCATCGACATTATAAGATTTTATAAATTCATTGCGTCCCTTTTCGCTGTAAATTTTATAAAATGTCGCATGAAACAATAACTCATCGTCAGTTTCACCGTCATTTACTATTGACTGCGGATCTATATAATATGAATTTCCCGTTTGATCGAATGAAATATGTTTCCAGCCTTCCATTATTTTCGGCTCAGGTTTTGATCCTTGCGTGAAATGAGTTATCAGCATTGCCAATGCCGCAACGAAAATTAAAACTCCAATCGGAAAAATATATTTTTTCATTTTTTAAAAACAAACTCCCATCAAAATAATGACATTTGATTACTGCTTTCCATTCCGCTCAATGAACCGTGATTTTCAAGAACCTCAATATTTGTTTTGCTCAGACCGGCTCGCGATTTTAATTCTTCAATCGAAAGAAATATACCTTTGCGGCGTTCCGAAACAATATTGCTTGTCGCGACTTCTCCGAGTCCGTGAAGAGTTGAAAGAGGCGGCAATAATTTTTTTCCTTTCAAAATAAATTTAGATGCATCAGATTCATACAAATCAACGTGCATTACCTCAAAGCCGCGCAAAAACATTTCGTGAGCAACTTGCAGCATTGTTAATTTCGCCGTTTCTTTTACATCTAAAGTTGCCTTTGATTCCAATTCTCTTATCATTTTTACAACTTCATCATCACCGTGAATTATTTCATCGGAATCAAATTCTCCGCCGCGACTTGTGAAATATGCCGCATAAAATTCACCGGGATAATTTACTTTAAACCATGCAATTCTGAATGCCATCATTACATAAGCCGTTGCGTGAGCTCGCGGAAATAAATATTTTATTTTGCGGCATGATTCGATATACCATTCAGGCACATCATTCTTTCGCAATTCTTCGGCGACTTCTTCAGAAATTCCTCTGCCTTTTCTTACTCCTTCCATCGTTTTGAATGAGAGTAACGGATCAACTCCTTTGTAAATTAGATACGTCATAATGTCATCACGTGCACTTATTGCATTTTGTAATGTGCAAGTTCCGTTTTCAATCAATTCTTTTGCATTTCCGAGCCAAACGTCCGTGCCGTGAGAAAATCCAGATATTCTTACCAAGTCGCTGAAGCAAGTCGGTTTTGTCAGATCAATCATTTGTCGCGTGAATGCTGTTCTAAATTCAGGTATTCCGAAAGTTCCCGTTGCCGCTCCCAATTTTCGCGGATCAACTTTCAATGCTTTTGTACTCGTGAATAAACTCATCGTTTCGGGATCATCGAATGGAATTTCATCTAAATTAACGCCTGTCGATTCAGAAAGCATTTTTAAAATTGTCGGATCATCGTGACCGAGTATGTCCAATTTTACAAGTCGTTCGCTGATTGAATGATAATCAAAATGTGTCGTAATAATTTTTGATTCCTTATCGTCAGCCGGATGCTGCAAAGGAGTGAAATAATGAACGTCCAAATCACGAGGAACAACCATAATTCCTGCAGGATGTTGTCCCGTTGTTTTTTTGACTCCTTGACAATGTTGAGCAACTGAACTTATATAAGCTGATTTTTTTTCTGTCTCGTGCTCATTGAAATATTTTTTTACAATTCCATAAGCCGTTTTTTCTGCAACCGTAGTTATCGTTCCTGCGCGGTATACGTTATATTTTCCGAAAAGTATTTCAGTATATTTGTGAGCTCGTGCCTGATATTCGCCGCTGAAATTTAAATCAATATCCGGAACTTTGTCGCCGTCGAATCCGAGAAAGACTGCGAAGGGTATGTCGTGCCCGTTTTTTTTCATTTCCGTGCCGCATTCGGGACATTTTTTATCAGGCAAATCAAAGCCGCAATTATATTTTCCGTCTGTTATAAATTCGCTTTTTTTACAATTAGGACAATGCCAATGAGGCGGCAGAGGATTTACTTCGGTAATTCCGAGCATGGTCGCGACGAATGAAGAGCCGACACTTCCTCGCGATCCAACTATATATCCGTCAGAATTTGATTTTTTTACAAGTCTTTCGGCTATCATATACAATGCCGCGAATCCGTGACCTATTATTGGTTTTATTTCCTGCTCCAATCTTTTTTCGACTACATCAGGCAAATTTTCGCCGTAAATTTCACGTGCTTTTGCATATGATTCTGCTTTTAATTCTTCATCGGCTCCGCTCAATATCGGTGAATATAGTTGTTCGGGAATCGGAATCAATTCTTCACACATCTCAGCTATTTTATTCGGATTAATTATTACTGCCTCGCGTCTCAATTCTTCGTCGAGATATAAAAATTCTTCAAGCATTTCGGTTGTCGTGCGAAAATATAACGGCGGTTGTTTGTCCGCGTCATCAAATCCTTTGCTGTACATTAACATTTCGCGATACTTTTTGTCTTCGGGATTCATAAAATGCGCATCACATGTTGCAATCAGCGGTTTATTTAATTTTTTTGCAAGTTCCGCAACTTTTAAATTTATTTTTATTAAATCTTCGTCTGTTTTGACATTCGGAAATTTTTCGCTGCGCTTTAAAAAATCATTGTTGTGTATCGGTTGAATTTCAAGATAATCATAAAATTTTGCAATCTCTTCAATTTCTCCTTCAGTTTTCTCATCGACGATTGCTCTTATCAATTCTCCTGCCTCGCATGCACTTCCTATTATTAATCCTTCGCGATATTTTTTCAAAATGGCTTTCGGTATTCTCGGCGTACGAAAATAAAATCTCAAATGAGACAATGAAATTAATTCGTAAAGATTTTTCAGACCGATTTTATTTTTCGCAATTAAAATTATATGATTCGCCGGTTCTTTCTGCTGATAATCTTCTCCGACAAGATAGCCTTCCATTCCGTAAAGAATTTTTATATTGATTCCTTTTTTCTTTAATTTTGCCGCTGTTTTTGCCGCTTCCGGAAATGCTTGAACAACTCCGTGATCTGTTATCGCGACTGACGACCAGCCCCAATTTGCCGCCTGCGTGATTACGTCTTCTGCTCCTTGTACCGCGTCCATTTGGCTCATTCGTGTATGACAATGCAATTCCGTTCTTTTCACAGGTTCATTATCTTGTCGATTTGTTGACGGTAATTCTTTTATTTCTATTTCATCAATCAAAATATTTAAATCATCGGTAAATTTATTTTTTGAAACTTTGCCGATTACTTTTAACTTATGTCGTCCTTGAAGTTCTTTTTGTAATGATTCGGCTTTTTCGGTTTCATTCGGATCAAAAAATTTTTTGCAGCTGATTCCGTCATTGTCATCAATAATATTGAACGACAAGATAAATTTTCCGCTACGTGTTTCAGTCAATTTCAAATCGCTGAATTCATCGGAAATAATTCCTTCAATTTCAATTATTTTATTGCTTTCTTCAAGTTTATTGATACCTGCAACAATATTTGAAACTTGTTTTTTGGTATTTTTTGAACGTGATGATTTTGAAGATTTTTCTTGAATTTTCGGCTTGTCTTCGACGACTTCAATAATCGGCTCATCTTTTTTTTGAGGCGGCGGCAGAGGCGGATTGTCGTTCAATAGAATTTTTTTATTTTTTTTTTCTCCTTCCGAATCCTCTTTTTTTACAACGATTATATCGGACGGATTTTCTCGGAGAGATTTTAAAAGCCTTTGATCAACTTTGCGTTCGGGATTTAATGTGCGAACATATAACATGACATCGCCATCAATTTTGTATTTCGGAATAAATTGTTTAAGAAATGCCGCAAAAACATTCAAGCGCAAAATATTTTCATCGGTCTCAAGGAAAATCTTAATTTCTTTTTTTGAAGGAGTAACGCTCACTCGTGCAATCTCGCATCGAAACAAAGTTTCTCGATCATTAAAAGGCAATGACATTCCTTCAGCCAATTTTCTTATCAAATCGGCTTTGTCAATCATCAATGCAAATTTTTTCTCATTCATAATTAATCACCACGAATCTTTTTATATTTTTCGTAACTTCGCAGAACACGTTTGACATAATCGCGCGTTTCGGGATAAGGAATTTTTTCGATATCATCAAAATTTTTATCCCAGCCAAAATTTTCTATCCAATCCCAGACAGTTCCGCGACCTGCATTATACGCCGCTGTTGCCAAAACTTTATTGCCGCCGAATTCAAAAGTAAGTTCCGACAAATACCATACTCCGTAACGAATATTTCTGTCAATTTCGTAAAGATCGCCGCTTTCTTCATTAAGCTGTTTTGCAATCCAATCTCCCGTTTCAGGCATAATTTGCATTAAACCTGTTGCTCCGGTTGATGAAGTTGCATGTTCGTTGAATTTGCTTTCTTCACGCATTACCGCCAATGCCAAACTCATTTCAACATTGTATTTTGTGCAGTATTTGCTCAATTCGTCTTCAAACTTAATCGGATAAATCCAGCCGTCAAAAAAATTAAGGAAAAATAAAATTATCAGCGTAAAAAAAATTAAAAAAGTTTTATTCAATTCCCATGTACCTTTCGAGCTTTGAATAAAATATATTTTGAATGTTATTGTTATAAACGTCCAACAAATGAGGAAATCTTTTTTTTATGAAATCGTTAATTTGTTGACGGACGAAAGATTTTTGAAGATTATTGTCAATTACCAAATCGGCACGACGAATTTTTTCATCATTGTCCATTTGTGCATTTATTCGTGTCTCCGCTTCTTCTTTTGAAAGATGATTTCTTTGCATTAGTCTTTGAATTTGTTTATCTCGATCCAAACTGACAACCCAAATTTGATCACATTCATTTTCCCATCCCGCCTCGAAAAGCAAAGGGACATCAAGCGCAACCAGAGTAATACTTTTTCGCTGATATTTTACGAGACGATCGCGAACAAGATTTAAAAGTATGGGATGAGCGGCATTGTTAATCCATGAAAGTTGATCGGAATCATTGAAAACTATAGCTGCAACTTTTCTTCTGTCAATCAATCCGGCAGAGTCCAGAATATCTTTTCCAAAATGATTTATGTAAGCATTAAAAATTTTTCCGCCGGGTTTCATCTGCCAATGAGCAATCGAATCGACGTTGATAATTTTCACGCCGTATTTGCTCAATTCATTTGAAACCGTACTTTTTCCGCAGGCTATACCGCCGGTTATTCCGATTATATACATTTGTAAAACCTCAATCATTTTGCATCGGCCCAATTTTTACCGAAATTAATCGAAACTCTGAGAGGAACACTTAAATTTGCGGCATTTTCCATAGCGTGACGAACCAAATTTGAAACGTCATTTAATTCAGATTCAACGACTTCAAGGACAAGTTCATCGTGTACCTGCAAAAGCAAGCGGGATTTAAAATTATTTTTTTTAAGTTCATTTTCAACGGCGAGCATTGCAAGTTTAATAATGTCGGCCGCTGTGCCTTGTATCGGTGAATTTAATGCCTGACGTTCCGCAAGATGTTTTGAATTTTGATTTCTGCTCAAAAGTCCCGGCAGTTGACGGCGACGACCGAATAATGTTTCAACATATCCATTTTTTCGTCCCTGCTCAATTACTTCTGTCATATATTTTTTAAGTCCGATGTATCTTTCAAAATAATTTTCAATGTATTGAGCAGACTCCTTGCGACTGATTCCGAGTTGTTTTGCCAAGCCGTAATCGCTCAAACCGTAAATTATTCCGTAATTTATTGCCTTCGCCCTCGTCCTCAAATTTCCGTCTCCAAAAACTTCTTCAGCCGTTCTTCTGTGAATGTCGTCATCATGTTTGAACGCCTCAATCAAATTTTTGTCGTCGGCGATATGTGCCAGGATTCTCAATTCAATTTGCGAATAATCCGCACTCAAAATATAATCGTAACCTTCACCTGCTTCAAAAAGCGAGCGAATAATTTTTCCTTCTTCGGTTCTGACAGGAATATTTTGCAAATTCGGATCGGAGCTTGAAATTCTTCCCGTCGCGGTCTGCGCTTGATTGAAAGTCGTATGCACTCGCGAATTTTCATCAGCCTGCTTTTCCAATCCGTCAAGATAAGTTCTTTTCAATTTAAAAATTTGTCGATAACGTAAAATTTGACTGACAATCGGATAATCGCTTTCAAGTTGTTTTAAAACTTCGGCATCGGTAGAAAATCCATTTCGAGTTTTTTTAAGCGGCGGAATTTGCATTTTATCAAACAAAATTCTTCCGAGCTGCTGAGACGAATTTAAATTAAAAGTCATTCCCGACATTTCGTAAATTTTCAATTCAAGTTTCGTCAATTCCTTGCTCATCAATTTATTTTCGGCTCGCAAACGATTTAAATTTATTTTTACGCCGCATTCTTCCATGTCGGCCAAAACTTTTACGAGCGGTAATTCTATATTTTCGTAAAGATTCATCACATTGCCGCTTATCAATTCATTTTCCAATCTTTCACCGATTTTTTCAATGAGTCGTCCTTTTACTTCGAGCTGTCCTTCCAATTTTTTTACGCCGCGCTCTGAATCCAGAACATACGCCATCAATTCCAAATCGTATTTTTTGCCTTCAAATTTTTCTCCGGCTTTGATTGCAGTTTTCATTCTGTAAACATATTTTCCTGCAATTTCATATTCAGGCAATTTAAGCAACTCTTCTTTGCCGAAAAGTCTCACCTTTAAACTTAAAAGTCCTTCTTGTTCGCAAATTTCTTTGACTTTTTCGGAATCCTTCGCTGCCTCCGACCAGTCCAAAGGCGTTTCAATGTCGATTCGTGCAAGTTCTCGCGATAAAAATGCCATTTCTTTTTTATTTTTGAGTAAATCTCTTACTCGTGAAGGTTTTACAGAATTTATATCTGAATAAATTTTTTCAAGTGTTCCGTAAGTGTGAATGAGTCTTCGAGCCGTAACGTTTCCGATTCCTTCAACACCGGGAATATTATCCGATGCGTCTCCTCTCAGTCCTTTAAATTCTGCAAGTTGTGACGGTTTTATTTCATATTCCTCAACAAATTTTTTTTCATCGTAAAGTTCACGTTTTCCCTTGCGAAGAATTTCAACCGAAATTTTTTCATCAATAAGCTGAAGAAGATCTGCATCCATAGTGACGATTTTAATTTTTTCGTCCGAATTTTTTGCTATTGCTCCGATTGCATCATCGCCTTCAAATCCTATTTGAGCGTATGCAATATCAATTCCGAGTGCATTGACCATATGTCTGACAACGTGACCTTGACGACGTAAATCATCAGGCATTTCGGGACGATTTTTTTTGTATTCTTCAAATTTTTCTTTTCGTTTCGAGCCGCCGCCTCTGTCCATTACAACTATTATTTTTTCGTCAGGTTTCGCGTCGTTAATGTCCTTGAGCAATTCATTCATAAAACCGATTATTGCTCCCGTTGTTTCGCCGCGTTCATTTAATAAATCCGGAAGTCCGTAATATGATCTGAAAAGTATACTGCTGCCATCTATTATTATCATTGTGTTTATACCTCTGCTTGATTCAAATCTGCCGATTTTGTCTCGTTATTTTTCTTCTTGCTCTTTGATTTTTTCTCTGACTTCTTTACATTTTTATTTGAATTTTTGTCTTCTTCTTCAATTTTATTCTCTGATTGATTTTCGTTTTGATTTTCAATTTTATTTTCTATTTGATTTTGTTGATTTTCATCTGAATTTTCTTTTTCGATTTCAATTTTATTTTCGTCAGTTTTTTTATCTTGAACGTTTGGATCGGGTTCAATTTTCGTTACGTCAAAAGTTTCATCTTCGGGAGCCATTTTTCTTAATTTATAAACATTTCCTTCACGCCAGCCTTCGACTCTGAATAAAAGTCCCGCATCATCTTCATTCAAATAAAGTTGTCCTTTTTTTTCAATTCCCGGGACTTCGCCGAATTTTGTCGCCAATGTTGTATGATGCCGCCATTCCAATTTCATTTCCATAGCAATCGCAATCGGAACTGCAGGCAAATATGTAATTCCGCCGCGTTCAACTACTTTGCTGTCGAAATGACGATTATTTTGATCGGTTGCAGGAATTATTTTTTCATCAAGTTCGATAGAATAAGCCTTGCCGATGTAAACAGGTTCGCCATCTGAACGAGCAATGGCATCCGCAATTTCTTTTTCTTCAGCAAATGCACTTATTCCCCAAGGTTCGAGCCATGAAGTTACATATTTAACATCAAGAGCCTGCCAGCCGTAACCGTCGGGATAAATGTAGTAAGCAATTCTGTCGTCAGCGGCTTTTTCAACAACGACGCGATTATAAGTTATTTCAACGGGAGTCCCCACTTCAACCGCGTCAAAAAGTTGCTCAACGTCAGCCTCTCTCATTCTTATACAACCGTTTGAAACATAATGACCGATACTGTCGGGACGATTTGTTCCGTGTATTCCGTAATTGCCGTGAATTTGCATCCAGCGATAACCAAGCGGATTACTTTCACCGCTCGGCACTTCAAATTCGGGATTGCTCGGATCAATCCATGGCGGATCAATTTCTTTTGTCAAAATTTTATAATAGCCTGTCGGTGTCGGAGTAGAAACTTTTCCGACTCCAAGCGGATACAATTCCAAACGTTTTCCTCCGTCATAAAGACTCAACGCTCGCGATGCCAAATTAATAACTATTTTCTTCTCAGCTTGCGCTGCATTGATCATCACGCAGCTTATAATTGTAAAAACAAACATTAAATTAATGAATGCTCTCATTTATCTTTCACCTCGACACATATTTTATCACGAATTTTTAATTAAGTGTAGTTTTTTTGCAAAATTTTTGATATTATAAGCACATGAATAAAATAAAATTGATAAACAAATTAAAACAAAAAAAATATCGTGACGAGTTCGGATTGTTCACGGTTGAAGGCGACAAATTAATTGAAGAGATTCCGAAAAATCTTTTGGAATTTGTGATTGATGTTGAAGAGATCGGCGAGAAAAATTTCAAAAAATTATCGGAACTCACAACGCCTCAAAAAAAAATCGCCGTCTGCAAAAAATTTTCTGCAAATCAATTTTCAAACTCGGAATTAACTATAGTGCTTGACAGAATACAAGAGCCGAATAATGTCGGAGCGATTTTAAGATCAACGGCGGCAGCAAATTTTAAAGATATAATTTTGCTTGACGGTACTGCGGACATTTATAATTCAAAATCAATTCGTGCATCAATGGGAGCAATTTTTCATCTGAATATTTTTCATATGTCCGAAGATGAATTTCTTGAAAAAAATTTTAATTTAATTGCAGCTCATATTGAAGGCGTTGATTACCGGAATTTTGAATTGCAAAAAAATTCGGCGTTGATTCTCGGCAATGAAGGTCAGGGCATCAGTAAAAAAATTTTAAATCAATCAAAAAAAATAACGATACCAATCAAAAATATTGAATCGTTAAATGTGAATGCGGCGGCTGCAATTTTAATTTTTCATTTCGCTTAAATAATTTTGCTTTCACTTCCGCGTATTTTATCGGATTTTCCCGCATGACTTATTGCATTTCTCATATCGGTATCGGACTGCACATTCATCATGTTGTAATAATCCATTACGCCTAATTTTCCTTCTTGAAGAGCTTTTGCCATTGCATGAGGAACTTCAGCCTGAGCCTCAACAACTTTTGCTTCCATTTCCTGAGTATATGCTTTCATTTCCTGTTCTTGAGCTATTGCCATTGCGCGGCGTTCTTCAGCCTTCGCCTGTGCAATTTTTTTGTCGGCTTCAGCTTGATCTGTCTGAAGTTGTGCGCCGATATTTCTTCCGACATCAACATCTGCAATATCAATCGAAAGAATTTCAAATGCAGTTCCGGCATCAAGACCTTTACCGAGTACGACTTTTGAAATTTCGTCGGGACTTTCCAAAACATCAGTATGTTTTTCGGCACTTCCGACCGTTGTAACAATTCCTTCACCGACACGAGCAATTACGGTAGGTTCACCTGCTCCGCCGACGAGTCGATCAATATTTGCTCTGACGGTTACACGTGCTTTTATTCTTAATTCGATTCCATTTTTCGCGACTGCAGAGACAACAGGAGTTTCAATAACTTTCGGATTGACGCTCATTTGAACTGCCTCCAAAACATCGCGGCCTGCAAGATCAATCGCCGCTGCTCTCTCGAACGGCAAACCTATTTCTGCACGCTGTGATGCAATTAATGCGTCAACCACTTTGTCAACATTTCCTCCTGCCAGATAATGAGCCTCAAGTTGATTTACATTTACATTTAATCCGGCTTTGTTTGCTTTTATCAACGGCAATACAATTTGTGACGGCGGAACTCTTCTCATTCTCATTCCGATTAACGTAAAAATTCCTACATGAACATCAGCCGCCAATGCCGAAATCCATAATCCGATCGGTACGAAATGCAAAAATATTGATGACAATATCAATACAAATACAATCATAAAAATTATTTCCATTAACATCACCTTAAAAAAATTTTTAAATTATGAAATAACAAAACAATTTGTGAAAAATGATTATTCAAATTAAATTCTGCGAACGACGACACGGCTGCTGTCAGTATTGATGATTTTAACGATGTCGCCTTTTTTGACAAAATCGCCTTCAGTCACCACGTCAACCGGTTCACCTTCAACAATTACAGTTCCCGACGGTCTTAAATCGGTACTGCAAACGGCAATCGCTCCGAGCAATTCACTTTTGTCCTTGCAGCTTGTATATCCGGCTTTATTTTTTTGCTGCTCGTCCAAAATTAAGCCGTCAGTCATATTTTTTTTATCATTGCCGTAATTTTCGATGCAGGCGAGCGCAATTATTCCGAGTGCCGCGATTGCAACTATCGAATAACAACCTAAAGAAAAAATTATTGTTGTTAAACTTGAGCCGATTGAAACTTCAAACATTTTCGTCACCTTCCGTCCGCTTAAAAAATTTTTCATATATTAGGTAGTCTTTCGATATGATTTTTAATTTTCCTGCACAATCACTTCATGCAAAAAAATAATCGCCGTTGAGACGATTTAAATTTTTCAATTATCGAAGACATCTATTTTTTCATTGACTTCACCGAATCCGCCGAAATATGAAATTCCCTTTTCTTTTAAAATTTCAATTCGTTTTTGCGTCTGTGAATTAAGTTCAGGCAATTTTTTCAAAAGTTCGTTGTACCAATCCCAGCGTTCTTGATAATGCTGACTCAATAAACGATTGTGCTTGACGTAATCATAAGCCTTTTGAGCAACTTCAATTCGTTTCGTCTGATTGTCAATGAGCATTTTCAATTTTTGATAAAAATCACTTACGTCACGATAAATAAATCCCGTTTCGCCGTCTTTGATTGTATTTTCGTAAACGGTCGGCGATGCCAAAACTACCGATCCGTTTCCAGCACATTCGATAAATTTCAAATCGGATTTTGAGCGATTGAAAATATTATTTCGCAGCGGCAATAATGAAATATGAGAAGTATGAAGTTCTTTCATATAAACATTGAAAGGGACGTATTGACTATTATAAACTTCGCGTCTTCCGAGAGCAATTTTGTTTTGAGTTTCAATCGTGTTGAAAAGTTCGGTTTTCGCAATGACTTTAAATAAAATATTGTTACCATATTCAGCCGCAATTTTATTTATCGCAGGAAGAATTTCATAAAAATCATGGTCGCGATTCAATGCGCCGAAAAATATAATCGTCGGTTCATTTCTTGCAATTTCGTCTTTGAATTTTCTCTGCGGCGGCAATTCGGTAAGTTGATTTTCAAAAACTCTTACATTAGGATTGAACTGCTTGAAAAATTCGCCAAGTGATTTCGTTGAAGTCTGAACACCGTGAACGGCAATAAAATTTATAAATTGAGTTTCTTCATATTTTTCACGCCATACGATCGGATTGTCGTCAATTTCTTCAATGAAAAGATAATTTTTGCCGGCAATGGAATTGAAAAAATTGATACCTTGCTCTACGCTGTCAACCGAAACTCTTTGATTAATAAAAATTTTTTTTGAATATTGAGGATCATCAGACAGAGATAAACCTGTACCGGATTTTTTTGAGCTTAAAACAACACTCGGATTTGTTGCGATAAAACGATTTGGATCATTGACTCTGACGGCTGCACAAACCAAAACTTCACCGAGATAAGACTGAATCAAAGTATTTTCAAATTTCGATGCGGCAGATTTTTTGACTGCACAGATTATAAAATGAGTAACATTAAGAGGAACTTTCGCAAATTCTTCGAGAGCAGGATTAACTTTAATATCTCTTACAGTATGAACAGATTTTTTAATTTGCAAATCTGAATTATTAACGGCATCCTGCAATTCTTCCAAAGTCAAATTTGAATTGAAAGGCGGTTTTCGACCTGCCAAAAGAGCGGCAATATTTTCCGCGTAACTCATATTTTCGAGCAGAAAAATCATCAATCCGTCATCTTTGAGATGTTTTGCCGATTTATTTATGAATGAAATTAAATTTTTCTTGGAAAGTGTGGCGAATGACGAAGATGAAAGAATTACGACATCGGCATTTTTAATTTTAACGTCAGATTTATTGCTGATTGTGTAATTGCAATTCGGATTAATAAGAAGAAATTTCTCTTTAATTTTTGAATGTTCGTCAACGTTTAAATCTTCGCCGATAAATTCAAGTACATTTTTGGAATTTGGCGGAATTAAACCTGCAAATTGTTTTTCCATTGAAATCACCTCATCTGACGAGGCTGTACATTAAATCTTCTTGCATACGCATACATTTATTTAACTCGAAACGTTCCAAAATTGTTTCACGAGCCTTTTTACCGATTCTTGCCGCAAGTTCTTTATCGTCCAAAATTTCTTCCATACGTCTCGCAATATGATAAGGCGATCTGAATTCAGCCAAGAGACCGTTGACATTATCTTCCATAACTTCTTCGACAGGCGGAGTTTTAGAACCGACAATCGGACAAGCAAAGCTCATTGCCTCCAAGAACGACCAAGACAAAACGAAAGGACGAGTTAAATAAACGTGACAGCTTGAGGAGCGGAGAATTTTTCTGTAATCACCGCGATTTCTCAAGCCGACGAAGTGAACGCGATTTGTATCGTAGCCGCCTTTTTCTTCTTCAATTTTTTGATAACTTGTATCTTTGAGTTGTGCGCCGTAACAAATTCTGTCTTTGCCGACCAAAATTACATGAGTGTTGGGACGATGTTGCAAAACAAGTCTGAGAGCGTCCATAAAATACGGGAAACCGCGATACATTTCAAAACCGCGAGCAACATAAGTAATAATTTCAGTACCTTCAGGTAAATGTAAATCAATGTCATCAAGATCAAGCGCAGGTTTTTTGCCTTCAGGATCCGGAGAACAAAATTCCGTATCAATTCCTTCGTGAATAATTCTGATTTTCGGTTTAAAAATATCGGGAATTTGTTTATATTGCCATTGAGTAGGAGCGACACCGACATCACAAAGTTCAAGATTTAAAAGATGATGAGCGTTTCGAGTGCGGATTGAAATTTTGTTCGGCATTTGAGGAATTTCATCAGGCCACCAAAAACTATCGCTGTCAACTGCTTTATAATACCATTCAAAATAACCCATGATCGGAACATCAGGATAAACGTCCTTACAATAAAGAGTACTTCCCCATCCGGTATGAGCAATAATTACATCAGGTTTAATTTGTTTTTCGTTCGCCATCCATTCAAGAGCTCTTACTACTGCCTGACCTTCAAGAACTGCTTCAGCAGCAGGACGAAGAGGTCCGCAAGTTTTCGCCCATTCCTCTGCTTTGTCGTCCGGTTTTTTGTAAAGAGCGAGCGTTACTCCGCGAAGATTAGTTTTGATTGAATTTTCTTTTGACAAGAAGAAAACTTGATTGTCCGGATTTCTTGCAAGATACGGAGCAATGTTCAAATACTGTGCAGGAAACGACGGATGCAAAATAAATATATTCACTTAAAAAACCTCCAAATATTTTTTATGCCATTTGAGCCTGATAAAGTTTAGTATAAGCACCGTTGCGTTGAAGAAGTTCTTGATGTGAACCTGCCTCAACGATACGACCCTTGTCGATAACAATAATTGCATCACAGTCGCGAACGGTACTGAGTCGGTGAGCAATCATTAACATTGTACGACCTGCCGCGATCGGTTCAATATTACTCATAATTATATTTTCAGATTCGTAATCAAGTGCTGAAGTCGCCTCATCAAAAATTAAAATTCGCGGATCTGAAATTAAAGCTCTTGCGATTGCCAAACGTTGACGCTGTCCACCACTTAAAAGGCTTCCGCGTTCTCCGACGAATGTTTCATATCCGTGCGGAAACTGTGAAATAAATTCATCGGCACCGGCAAGTTTCGCAGCTTTTACAACATCATCGTGAGTTGCATTTGGACATGCCAATCTGATATTTTCTTCAATCGTTCCCGAAAAGAGCATACTGTCCTGCAAAACGACACCGATTTGACGACGCAGCCAAGCCGGTTCGACCTGTGCAATATCAACGCCGTCAATTAAAATTCTTCCGTTGTCCGGCAAATATAATCTTTGAATTAATTTTGTGAGTGTCGATTTTCCCGATCCAGATCTGCCGACTATTCCGACTTTCATTCCTGCAGGTATTCTGACATTTATATTGTCGAGAACTTTTCCGCCTTCGGGAGTGTAACTGAATGACAATTTTTCAAGTGCAATATCTCCTCTCAAACTCGGTAAAGTTGTACGCGACGGATTGAAAGCAGGCTCGGTTTCTTCGTCCATAATATCGGCAAGACGTTCCATTGAAACGCGAATTTGTTGGAAATATTGCCATTGATTAATCAATCTCATAACAGGACCGATTAATTGTCCGGAAATCATTTGAAATGCGATCAATTCTCCGACTGTAATTTCATTTTCCATTACGTAATATGAACCGACCCACAAAATCAAAAGATTGAACATGCTCTGCAAAAAAGTTGCGATTGTATTTGCGACGTTTGCAACATTGATGACTGCAAGCGATGAATTTACGAGACGTGCAAGCATTTCTTCGTAGCGGCGAATAAAATGCGGTTCAACGCTTGATGCCTTAACTGTGTGAATTCCCGTTATCGTTTCAATCAAAAATGATCTGTTCTCTGCACCGATTAAGAATCTTTCATTAATCAAACGTTTAAAAATCGGAGCAACAACCAAATTCAAAACAATGAATGCAGGCAGCATTACAACGACCAATGCACAAAGAATTCGATTGTACATGAACATTACGACGAAATAGACTATCGCGAAAACTATATCAAGAATAATCGTTAAACTTGAACCTGTCAAAAATGAACGGAGAGTTTCAAGTTCACCGATACGCGAGACGACATCACCGACTTGCCATTTCTGAAAATATTTTACAGGCAATGCCGTAATGTTTTTGAAAAGTCGCGACGACAAAGTAACGTCCATCTTACTGGCGATATTTGAAAACAGATAGGCACGCAATGACATTATCCAAGTTTGAAAGATGGTACAAACAACCATACCCAAAACCATAATATCGAGAGCATCAGCCGCACGATGAACGAGAACTTTATCAATAATATTCTGCGTGAAAATCGGAGATGCCAAACCTAAAAGTTGAAGGATTAACGAAATCCAAAGAACATTTTGTAATTGTTTTTTATATTTTACGATGACAGGCAAAAACCATTTGAAACCAAATTTTTCAAGTTTACTTTGAAGTTCATAGCGACGAGTGAAAAGTATGGCCTCACCTGTCCAATCAGCGAGCAATTTATATTTGTCTGCCTTAACAGGGTCTTGAGAGAAAACGGGATCCATAATATAAATTTCATTTTCGCGAATCGTCGTAATTACAATACTTCTTCCGTCTTTCATTCGGATTAAAACAGGATAGACGAGAGCATTTAAATCTTTTTCTTTTAAATCGTTGTAAGCTCTTGCTTTTAATTTTAATTCACGTGCAGCCCGAACAAGAGTTGTCGTGTCAACGCTGCCTTCTTCGTAAACATATGCACGTTCGAGTTGACGATATTCGGCAGGAATATTATAAAATTTCGCAATCGCAATCAAACATGCAAGTCCCGTATCAATTCCGTTGACTCTTCCTCCGTCAGTCGGTTTCTTTACTTCCGTTGAAAGTTCCTGTGCAGTTTTTTTAACGATGTCAATTTTTCCGAGTGCCTGTTTGTTTTCGTTTGAATTTCCTCCGTCGGAATTGTTTGAGCCGTCAACTTTATTTCCGCCGCTCGGAACAAGTGCCTGATTTTCATTTTTATCATTGTCATTGCCTTTATTGAGATTCATTTTGTCCGCCATTTATATCAACGCTCCCTCAAGGCTTCTGATGTATATTGTCTGAACGGATCAAGGAAGAAGTCAATAATTCTTTTTTCTCTGATTTTAATTTCCGCGCTGACTGTCATTCCCGGTGCAAGTTCAACCATTGTACCTTCAACGTCAACTGCTGTTTGCAACGGTTTCAATATAAGTTTAAATTTCCCGTGCTTTTCAATATCTTGTTGATCATCAACGGCATTTGCACTAATTTCTTCCACTACTGCGTCAATGATTCCGAATTTTTGAAAGTTGAACGTTGTAATTTTTACTTCTGCAGTTTGACCGAGCTTAATAAATCCAATGTCTTTATTATCGGCATAAACTTCAAAAGTCATATCATCACCGTCAGGAATTATTTGCATAAGTTTTTGAGCATCAGTCACGATTCCGCCGATTGTATGAATATCAAGTTCAAATACTCTTCCGCTTACCGGTGAATAAATCGTTGCCATTCGTGAATCTTCATCAGCTTTTTTGATTGATTCTTCCAAACTGTAATATTCTTTTTTCGCTTCGACGAGTGATGTCATAATATCTTTTCGATATGATGCGTCGACATTTGCAAGATTTTGTTCAGCCTCTGCAATTTCTGCCTGAATACTGTTTACTTCATCGAGTGTTGATTGAGCATTTTTTCTGTATTCAATCGTTTCTTTCTGTTGTTCGAGAAGTTGAAATTCCGAAATTGCACTTTCTTCAATGAGTTGTTTCAAACGATTTTCTTTATCCTCTGCAATTTTAAGTCCTTCATTATATTTTTCGTAAGTCGATTGAGTTGCTTGAAGTCTTGCACGTTTTTGATTGATAATGTCTTGACGTGATTGGCGTTGAGTTTGATAATCTCTGACGCGGCTTTGATAAAGTGCCAATTCTGCAGCGAGATCGTGAGCTTCAAGATCGGGATCTCGTTCCGGAGTGAAAGATTGTCCCGTCAATTCTGCCGTCAAACGTTGAATGTCCAATTTGTAATATGCCGCGCGTTTTTTAAGATTATCATAATCTGCAGTCGTAGTCGTCGGATCAAGTACTACCAATTCGTCGCCTTCTTCAACGTGTTGTCCGTCTTTTACTTTTATTTCTTTGACGATTCCTTTATTTTTGACTTGAATTGTTTTTGCATGTCCCGAAACGTTTCCGTTTGCAACTGCCACTTCATTAATATGTCCCAAAAATCCCCATGCTATTCCGACGACCAATAAAATTAAAACAGTCCACATAACAGTTCGACCTACCGGTGACGGCGGCGTTTCTGTTACTTCCAATATTGCCGGCAGAAATTCCGTTTCTTTTTCGCGTTCCTCGCCGTGCAATAACCAATTTATAAATTTCATTTTTTATATCACCTCATTATCTGCAAAATTATTTTCCTTCTTGTTGATCGTGCAAGTAACGATACAAGCCGCCCATTGCCAAAAGTTGTTCATGCGTTCCGCTTTCAACAATTTCACCTTTATCAACGACAATAATTTTATCGCATTTTCTGACTGCACTCAATCTGTGAGCGATTATCAACATCGTTCTATGTGCTCCGATTGCTTCCATATTGTTCAAAATGATTCTCTCGGATTCATAGTCAAGTGCAGAAGTTGCCTCGTCGAAAATTAAAATTGGAGGATTTGCCAAGAGTGCACGAGCGATTGCGACTCTCTGACGTTGACCGCCGCTGAGTGAATCACCGCGTTCACCGACTTTTGTATCGTAACCTTCTTTCAACTCAAGAATAAAATCATGTGCACCGGCGAGACGTGCGGCACGAATTATTTCATCCATCGTTGCAGTCGGACGACTTACGGCTATATTGTCACGTACACTTGAATTAAACAAATAATTTTCCTGCATGACGACACCGATTTGATTTCTGAGCCAGCCTAAATTTGCCTCACGTGTATCAATTCCGCCGATTATTATTTGTCCCGATTCAGGAATATATAAATTTTGAACAAGATTTGTCAAAGTCGATTTTCCCGATCCAGAACGTCCGACGATTCCGATTTTTTGTCCCGGTCCGATTTCTAGATTTATATTTTTCAAAACAAGAGGCAAATCGACACGATAACGGAATGAAACATCATTGAAAGTAATTGCGCCGTCAATTCTGTCCGGTCCGCGTTTTCCCATTTCTTTAACAATCGGTTCCATTCCCGTATTTAAAATATCGCCGATTCTTTCAAGTGACAAGCCGACTTGCTGAACGGTAGGCCACATCGTTAAAAGTGTCGTCATCGGTGCAAGTGCTTGACGTGAAATCATTTGAAATGCAATCAACTGACCGAGTGTAAACTCTCCGCGCATGACCATATGACCGCCGTACCAAAGTATTCCCATTGAAATCAATACTTGTACTATTCCGCTGAAGCCGTTTATCACTAAATTAAATTTCAAATTTTCAAAAGTCGTGCGGACATATCTCGCCAAAAGATTTTCCCATTTATTTGTAAATTGCGGCTCAACTGCAAGTGCTTTAATCGTTTCAATATTTGTAATTGATTCGACCATGAAAGCATTATTCATTGCGCCGGTTCTCCAGACCGCCTCAATTTTTCTTTTGATGATTGGTACTGCCCAAATATTTTGTGCCACATAAAGCGGAATTGTAATCATTGCAATTAATGTAAGCGGTACTGAATACCAAAGCATAAATCCAATGAAAACGACGGAGAAAATTACATCGAGAACGGTCATTAATCCCGTGCCTGTCAAAAAGCCGCGAACAGATCCGAGTGCTCCGACACGCATTAAGGTATCACCGACTCTTCGTCTTTCAAAATACGGCAGCGGCAAAGATATTAAATGTCGAAATAATCTTGTGCCGAGTATCGCGTCCAATTTGTTTGTCGTATGATTCAACAAATATGTTTTGATGAGCGTCAACAACGATTGCATGAAAAAAAATAAACACATACTGCAGCCGATTACCGTCAACGTAGATAATCCGTTATTGCCTATTACTTTATCAATGATAACTTGAGTGATTAACGGAAATGCTATTCCCATTAACTGAAGGAAAAAACTTGCGATTAATACTTCGCCGAGAGGTTTTTTGTAACGTTTCATTACCATTAAAAACCAATCTACGTTATATCGCTTTTTAAAATAAGTCCAACTGAACGCGGCGGAGAATACCATTAATTCATTTGTCCATGATTCCAAGAATTGTTTGACGTTCATTGCCGTCGGTTTTTTTTCACGAGGATCGAGCATTAAAACAACTTCATCGTTCGCACTACCGATTGTTACAAATGCTCCGTCCGTCATTCGTGCAATTGCAGGATATTCCACTTCACGAAGTTCCTCAATCGTCGGTCTTATTACATTACTTTTGACGCTGTATTTTCGTGCTATCTTTCCCAGACGTTCCCATGTAAGTTGATCATCGGTATCGGGATTGTCTTCAAGAATTTTATCAAGTTCTTTCGCGCCGAAGTGTTGCAGAATTTTTACAATCGATATTACACCTGTTCGATTGTCTATTTGTGTTGCGTGTTCTTCAGGCATTTTACATACAGTTCCCCTCTCAAAATTTTTTAAAATTTTTTTATCATGTTTGCTAAATTCAAGTACACATTATAATATTCAATTAGTCAATTAGTCAATACTTTTTTATATAATTAAGCAAAAAAAATCAGACAATTTTTTTTTTTGAAAGTCTGATTTTATTTTTGAATTGCAGTATTGAATGTGTGCCAGGCAAGAGTCGCACATTTCACACGTGCCGGCATATTTGAAATATTTTTTAATGAAACGGCATCTTCCAATTTTTCAATTTCATTTTCGTCAATCTCTTCGCCTTTTATCATTGACAAAAATATTTTCGTAAGTTTTTTTGCATCTTCAACGGATTTTCCTTTCAAAAGATCAATCATCATGTCGGTAGAGGCTTGACTGATTGCACAACCTGCTCCCGTGAATGACGCATCTGAAATTTTTCCGTCAGAAATTTTTAATTCAAGAGAAATTTCATCGCCGCAACTCGGATTGTGTCCTCGTTCAGTCAAAGTCGGATTTTCAAGATGATGGCGATGTTCGGGATTTCGACTGTGTTCCGCTATCAATTCCGTGTAAATATCATCAAGAATCAATTTTCAACACCTTCCTGACTTTGCTCAATGCCTCAATCAATCGATCGACATCTTCAGTTGAATTATAAAAATAAAAACTCGCACGGCACGTTGCATTGACTTTTAAAAATTTATGAAGAGGTTGAGCACAATGATGACCAGCACGAATTGCAACGCCTTCCAAATCAAGAATGGTTGCGACATCGTGAGGATGAACTTCTTTAACGTTGAATGTAATTATTCCCGTCTTGTTGTCTCGCGTCGAATTGCAGCCGTATAAATCAATGTAAGGTAATTTTTTTAATTTTTCGATTGCATAAGTCGTTAAATTTTTTTCAATGCTTTCAATTTTATCAAAGCCGATTTTTTCAATATAATCAATCGCCGCACCGAGTCCTGCCGCTCCTCCGACGTTTTGAGTACCCGCCTCAAATTTGCTCGGCAATTCCGCAAACGTCGTTGATTGTTCCTCGACATATTCAATCATATCTCCGCCTGTAAGAAACGGAGGCATTTCTTCCAATAAATTTTCTTTTCCGTATAAAACTCCTATTCCCATCGGTGCAAGCATTTTATGACCGCTGAACACAAAAAAATCTGCATTGATACTTTGAACGTCAACTTTCATATGAGGTACTGACTGAGAACCGTCAACAACAATTATTGCTCCGACGCTGTGAGCTCTTTCAGATATTTTTTTTACGTCGTTAATCAATCCCAAAACATTTGAAACTTGAGTGACTGCAACAATTTTTGTGCGATCGGTAATTTTGTTCTCAATGTCACTTTCATTTAAATTGCCGTCATCATCGAGATAAATGTATTTCAGAATTGCGCCGCGTGCTTTTGCGACTTGCTGCCAAACTACCAGATTGCTGTGATGTTCGGCAATCGTCAAAACTATTTCATCACCGGCATTTACATTACCCAAGCCGTAAGAATATGAAATCAAATTTAATGATTCAGTCGCGTTTTTCGTAAAAATTATTTCTCGTGAATTTTTTGCATTGATGAATTTTGCAACTTTTTCTCTTGCCGATTCGTAAATGTCAGTTGCTCGCACACTCAATTCATAAGCTCCGCGATGAGGATTTGCATTACAGCCGCCGTAATATCCGCAAATATTTTTTACAACTTCAGACGGTTTTTGAGTTGTCGCTCCATTGTCAAGATATACTATCGGTTTGCCGTTCATTTTTTGATTTAATATCATAAAATCTTTTAAAAATTCATTTTTCGACATCAATCAGCCTTCTTTCAATCACTTCCGAAATTTTTTTAATTAATTCTTCATCGTCCAAAAGATTTATGACAGGATTAAAAGCCGCCTCGACAATCAATTTTTCCGATTCAATTTTGTCAAGTCCGCGACTCATTAAATAAAATAATTTTTCTTCGTCAATTCGTCCTATGCTTACTGCGTGATGTCCGTCAACTTCATCTTCATGTGAAAGCATTAACGGCACACTTCGATTGCGAACTTCATCGGACAAAACAATTACTTCTTCTTTTTCGCGTCCGATACTGCCTTTAGTTCCTTTTTCAAAATTTAAAGTTCCTCTGAAAATTTTATCGCAATGTCCGTTTAACGCTCCTTTAACGTCCATTGTCGCATCGGTTTTCTTTCCGCGCTGATTGATTATATAATTCAAATCAAGTTTATTATCGCCGAAACAAAAATAAGCCGCCGTAATATTTGCTTTTGAATTGTCTCCGTTCAAATCAACAATGATTTCATTAAAAGAATCATTTTCGGACAAATCGACGACAATCAAATCAATATTTGCATTTTCTTCGACGGTAACATGAATTTTTTTTGCGGAAGAATTTTTTGAAAGATTTACTTCAGAAATTTTTTTTGATTCATCGGCATTGACGATAAAATTTTTTTCTTCAGATTCAACTTCGGTCGATACTTCATTAACTCCGAGCCAATTCCAAGTTCTCATCGGTATTTCACTAAATTTTTTCATTTTAATTTGCACCTTCGAGCTCAATATTAATTAAATTATTCATCTCGACGGCATATTCAAGCGGCAATTCTTTTGCAATCGGTTCAACGAATCCGCGAACTATCATTGCTCTTGCTTCCTGCTCATCAATTCCGCGTGCCATTAAATAAAAAATTGCATCTTCGCTTATTCGTCCGATTTTTGCTTCGTGTCCAATATCCGCTTCACCTGCTTCAATATCCATCACCGGCAAAGTATCCGAACGTGAATCATCATCAAGCATTAACGATTCACAGTTGACTGAACATTTTGCATGATGAGCCGTCTTCGTAACTTTGACTGCCGATCTGTAAGTCGCCGCTCCGCCTGATTTTGAAATCGTTCTCGTGTTGATATTTGCCGAAGTATTCGGAGCAACATGAATTACACTTGCACCTGTGTCGAGATGTTGACCTTTCGATGCAAATGTTACTCCAGTAAATTCACATTTTGCACCTTCGCCATGAAGAACCGAACAAGGATACAAACACGAAACCGCACTACCGAATGAACCGCTGACCCATTCAATTAAACCATTTTTTTCAACAAGTGCCCTTTTTGTATTTAAATTCATCATGTTGCGTGACCAATTTTCAATCGTCGAATATCTCAATCTCGCATTTTCTCCGACGAATAATTCAACACAGCCTGCATGCAAATTTGTGACATTGTATTTTGGAGCACTACAGCCTTCAATGAAATGTAAACTTGCTCCTTCTTCGACAATTATCAATGTATGTTCAAATTGTCCTGCACCTGCCGCATTTAATCTGAAATAAGATTGCAGAGGAATTTTTACATTTACATTTTTAGGAACATAAACAAATGATCCACCGCTCCAAACTGCTCCGTGAAGTGCAGCAAATTTATGATCTTTAGGCGGCACGAGTGTCATAAAATATTCACGAACAATATCTTCATGTTCAATCAATGCCGTTTCCATATCGGTATAAATTACGCCTTGATCTGTCAATCTTTTTTGTATGCTGTGGTAAACAACTTCCGAATCGTATTGAGCACCGACTCCCGCAAGTGATTTTTTTTCTGCGTCGGGTATTCCCAATCTGTCGAAAGTATTTTTAATTTCTTCAGGCACTTCGTCCCAATTTTCGGCGAGTTTTGCATTCGGTTTGACATAAGTAACTATTTCGTCCATATTCAAACGACTTATATCAGGTCCCCATGTCGGCAGTTTTAAAGAATGATACACTTCAAGCGATTTTAAACGAAAATCCGTCATCCATTGCGGATCGTTTTTTCTTTTTGAAATATCTCTGACGACTTCCTCAGTCAATCCTGCATGCGTTTTATAAATTGAACGATCAATATTTTTTATGTCGTAAAGAGTGCGTTCAATGTCTTCAATATAAGTTTTCTTTGCCATGAAATTTATTCCTCCGAAAGGAATTTGGAATAACCGTTTTGTGTAACTTCGTCGATGAGCTCAGAACCGCCGTTTGTAACTATTCTGCCATTTAATAAAATGTGAACTTTATCGACTTTCAAATATTTTAAAATTTGCGTGTTGTGAGTGATGATTATACAGGAATTATTTTCATTGTGAAACTTTGCAACGCCGTTTGAAACAATTTGAACTGCATCAACGTCCAATCCCGAATCTGTCTCATCAAGCAATGCAAGTTTCGGATTTAACATAAGAAGTTGAAGAATTTCATTGCGTTTTTTTTCGCCGCCGCTGAATCCGACATTCATATATCTTGATGAATATGAAGGATCAATTTTTAATTCAGACATCATCGCTTGAAGTTCTTTTCTGAACTGCAAAATTTTTACTGATTGTCCCGTGACTGCCTGCCTTGCCGTCCTCAACATATTTTCAACCGTTATCCCCGGAATTTCTTCAGGTGATTGAAATGACAAAAAGAGACCTTTCCTCGCACGTTCAAAGACAGCAAGACACGAGAGGTCTTCACCTTCAAAAAATATTTTTCCATCAAAAATTTTATATTTGGGATGTCCCATTATTACATTCATCAAAGTAGATTTTCCTGAACCGTTCGGACCTAAAATTACATGAATTTCACCACGATTTATTTTTAAATTTATTCCTTGCAAAATTTCTTTATCTTCGACACCTGCGTGTAATGATTCTATTTCAAGCATTCGTTCTTCCTCCAAAAATTTGTGTAATTTTATCACGATTAAATTTTCATGTCAACCAACAAAAATTCTGCGAAGACATAATTTCCGTATTTCATGCCGCGTTCAGTCAATTTGATATGTTCATTTGAATTTTTAATCAATTCTTGTCGAATGAGCATATCTATTTTTTTTGAATAAATTTTTTCGATTTCAACGCCGAATTTTTTTCTGAATAATTTTTTGTTAATACCGATGGATTTTCTCAGCGACAAAAAACAAAATTCTTCAATAGATTTTTCTTTCGTCAAAATTTCTTCAACAATTTTTATTTCTTCATTCGTAAAAATTTTTTCAATATATTCATTGACATTTTTGACATTAGACCATCTCAACGAATGATTATAAGAGTGAGCACCTGCACCTAATCCGAAATATTTTTCGTCAGACCAGTAGCCGAGATTGTGCCGACTTTCAAATCCTCTTTTTGCGAAATTGCTGATTTCATATCTGTTAAATCCGTGTTTCGGCAATTCATTCGTAATTAGATTATACATTTCTTCACCTTCGTCATCATTCGGCAAATTCAATTCTTCTCGTCTTCTGAAAAATTCCGTTCCTTCCTCAATCTCCAATTCATAAATTGATATATGTTTCGGATTTAATTTTATCGCCGTTTCTATCGTACTGCACAGAATTTTCAAATTTTGATTTGGCAATTCGTACATCAAATCAATACTGACATTTTCAAAAATATTTTTCGCAGCGTTGACGATTTCGATTGCTTCATTTGAATTGTGAATGCGTCCGATAGTTTTTAAAACATTGTTATCGAAAGATTGAACACCGATACTCAGACGATTTACTCTCAAATTTTTTAATTCGCGCAAAAAAAACTCGTTGACGGTGCCGGGATTGACCTCAACGGTTATTTCATTGCATTCACTCAAATTAAAATTTTTATTAAGCGTATCAAAAATTTTCGCAAATTGATTTATTTTCAAAATTGAAGGAGTGCCGCCGCCGATATATATCGTTGAAATTTTTTCTTTTTTTTCAAATGAACTATTTTTTTCAATCTCAATGCAAAGTGCCGATACATATTTTTCAATCAAATTATTTTCGGCAACAATCGAATTGAACGCACAATATTTACATTTTGCACGACAAAAAGGAATATGAATATAAATTTGCAATTATTTCACCTCAACACATGTAAAATTTTTTATTTTAAGTCGAATTTCAAAAGTTCTGGGCCAGCCGTAATTCATATTAACTTCAAAATCTTTCGGAATAATTTTGTGTCCGTCAATTTCAATTTCTTTTTGGAATGACGAACTTTTTTTGTAATCAGAAATTTTTTTATTCATCGCAACACGCATTATTTTTGTTGCAAATTCATATTCGGTGCCGTAATCCAAATAGCTCGTGTCATATGAACCGCTCAATTTCAGCGCATGATTGACTGTATCAATCGCATCTTTGAGATAAAAATAATCTTCCAAAAATCGTTGATTCAAAAAAATTAAATTTTCGTAAGGATTTTGATACAAAACAGCTTGAGAAATTGCCGTACCGATTGAATTTGATGCAGTATTCCAGCCGGCATAAGCAATCAGAGAATTAATCGCAACACCGCGACGAATCAAAACCGGCAAAAGTGTTTCATCCTTATTAAAATTTTCGCTCAAATCAACAAGTGCGACTTTATAATTATTTTTGATGAGATTGTTTATTTTATTAAAACTCGAAATTTTTTTGTAAGAATCAAATTTGTCATTGACGAAAATGAATAAGGTAAAATCGGCTTTATCAGGCGAATCGATGACTTTTAATTTAAGTTGAGAAATTTTTTCGCCGACAACATTTTTAATCGGAATCGCCATATAAGGCAAAATTTTTTCTGCAGTATCATCGTCGCAATATTGAACGCAAATTTTTAAATTTTTTTGAAAAATTTCGGCAAGCAAAGTTAAAGCAATTTCATCGGCTCCGTGAATCAAAGAAATTTTTTCGTTGTTTATTCTGAGATTGTCTGCGAGTTCATTTTGAATTGAAAATTTCTCACCGTCATCAACTCCGATTATCAACCTGTCCAAAATATTTTTCTGCGTCAATTCAATCAGTCGTTGATTTAATTTTTCAGCCGCTTTGAAATGTCCGATATAAATCTTTAATTTTTCATCTTTAATTTCGTTCAAAGTTTCAAAAATCATTTCATCATCAACAAAAATATTTTCATGAATCATTCCGCGAAAACGAGAATAAGCAATCAAAGCGCGGCGTTGAAAAAAATTGTCGATTGATTGTTGAGGCTGCAATCTCGGCAAAATACTGAAAGCATAAATCGGAACATTTGAAGAATTACGCAAATCAATTAAAAATCTTTCAAGAGAATCAATTTGCTCATCAGTCAAATTATTTTCGCGAGAAGCAATCAATCCTCCGTAAAGAATTTGATCAATGCTTAAAATAATTGCGTCGGACTGTGCAGAATTTTTAATCAGCCAATTTCTGATTTTATTGATTTCACTCGGAATTGTAAAATAATCCAAAAGTTGATAATCGGGACAAATAATTTCGGCATTTGAAATTTTGGCGGCATCAATAACGAAATCTTTGCAGGGAGGACGAGAATCAAGAGGAATCAAAATAATTTTTTTACGCGGAGAAATAACTTCAGGTGAAAAAATTTTTTCTGAAGAAGATGAAAAAAAATTCGAGATGAAAATAAAAAGCAGCAAACAAATTAAGAAAGGTTGCGTTGACACTTGACAAAATCCTCTCAATAATGATATATTTTATAAAAAATTTTGAGAAATTTTTGAAATGTATGGGGGAAAGACTGATGGCAGGTCAAAACGATTATGCACTTGTTGAAATATTAAACAGCAGTAAAATTAGAAAACGATTTGAAGAAATGCTCGGAGATAATGCAAGCAGTTTTATAAATTCGGTATTGACTGCCGTCAACAGCAACAACAAATTAAAACAATGCAGCAGCGCAACAATTTTATCTGCGGCGAGTACGGCTGCAACGTTGAAATTGCCGATAATTCCTTCGCTCGGATATGCTTATATCGTTCCATTCAAAGTTCAAGGGAATTATCAAGCGGCATTTCAAATTGGCTGGAAAGGTTTTGTTCAGCTTGCAATGCGTTCGGGACAATATCGCAGAATAAATGCAAGCAGAGTTTTTGAAGGACAGATCAAAGATATAGATTTCATAACGGGAGATCCGATTGTCGGAGAAAGAACCGGTGATAACGTTGTAGGATATATTGCGTATTTTGAATTGTTAAACGGATTCAGCAAAACACTTTACATGACGCTGGAAGAAATGACGGCGCATGCTCAAAAATTTTCTCAGAGTTATTCATACGATTTAAGGAGCGGAAAAAAAACATCAGTCTGGTCACAAGATTTTGATTCGATGGCGAAAAAAACAATTTTGAAATTATTGCTGTCGAAATACGGGATAATGAATATTGATTCGAATGCGCTGGAAATGGCGAAAGCATTGGCAGCAGATCAAAGTGTCATTCAGGAAGACGGAAATTATCAATATATTGACAACGATCATAAAGAAGAAATAGATGCGATTGCGTTCGCAGAGCCGACACAGATTGATGCACCCGATTCTGACGAAGAAGAGAATTAAAACGAAAAAATTTTAGCACAGAAAAAAATTTTTGACAATGGATAAGGTGAAACGATTGAAAGAATTATTGGAACTGTTGGAAAAAAATTCACGCACGACGACGGCAGAACTTGCTTCAATTTTGGGTCAAAGTGAATATCAAGTCGAGCAGGATATAAAAAGACTTGAAAGAGACAAAATTATTTTGAGTTATCCGACGATAATAAATTGGGAAAAATTCGGAAGTGAAACAGTCACGGCGATAATTTCAATAAATTTGACTCCTCAGCGTGAAGTAGGATTTGATGCAATCGCCGAAAGAATTTACAGATTTGATGAAGTAAAAACCGTTTATTTGATGAGCGGAAGTTTTGATTTGCTCGTGATAATCGAAGGAAAAAGTTTAAAAGAAGTGGCGAATTTTGTAGCAACGAGACTTTCAACGATTGAAGGAGTAACGCAGACGAGAAGTCATTTCATGTTGAAGGCATACAAAAAAGACGGAGTAATAATCAATGATGAAGAACAAGATCGAAGATTGGTGGTATCACCGTGAGCAAATGGAATGAGAGATTAAGTCCGCAAGTCAGATCTATTGCACCGAGCGGAATAAGAAAATTTTTTGATATAGCCGCGAAAATGGAAGACGTTATAAGCTTGGGAGTCGGCGAACCTGACTTCGTAACTCCATGGTCGATTCGTGAAAGCTGTGTTTACGGATTGGAACAAGGTTACACATCATATACTGCAAATCGCGGAACGCCTGAACTTCGTCAAGAAATTGCAAAACATTTCAAAAAACGTCACGATTTAAATTACAATTACGAGACAGATATTTTGGTTACGGTCGGAGTATCTGAGGCGTTGGATTTGGCATTGAGAGCAGTAATTTCACCGGGCGATGAAGTTTTGATTCCCGAACCGTGCTATGTTTCTTATCAAGCGTGCACGACTTTAGCCGGAGGAGTTCCAAAAAATGTTGCGGCGAAAATTGAAAATGAATTCAGAATCACGCCTGAGGAACTTGAACCGTATGTAACGCCGCGAACGAAAGTTTTATTGATAGGTTATCCGAACAATCCGACAGGCGCAATTATGGAACGTGAGGATTTGGAAAAACTCGCCGATTTTGCAGAAAAATACGATTTGATTGTAATAAGCGATGAAATTTACGGCGATTTGAGATACAGCGGCAACGATCATATTTGTTTTGCACAACTTCCGAAAATGCAGGACAGGACGATTGTTTTAAACGGATTCAGTAAAGCGTATGCAATGACAGGCTGGCGAATCGGTTATGCACTCGGAAATTCTGAAATTATTGCGGCAATGACGAAAATTCATCAATACACAATGCTTTGTGCACCGATAACAGCACAAATGGCAGCAGTCGAGGCACTCCGTCACGGCGAAAAATATATGAAAAAAATGGTTGCTGAATATAATCGTCGTCGAAAATTAATTTATGACGGCTTCATAAAACTTGGTCTTGAATGTTTTGAGCCGAAAGGTGCATTTTATATTTTTCCGAGTATTAAATCGACCGGCTATACTTCAAACGAATTTGCAGAGTCATTGATTAATGCAGAACATGTTGCACTTGTTCCAGGAAATGCTTTCGGTCAAAGTGGCGAAGGTTTTATTCGTTGTTCATATGCGACTGCAATTAATAAAATTTCTGAGGCACTTGCACGAATCGAAAATTTTTTGAAGAATCACAGGAGGTAACTTTTTTTAATGGAAAAATTTATTTTAATCGCTAGAAATCAAAATGTCCTTGATGAA
>CAJOPN010000070.1 GCA_905236285.1 uncultured Selenomonadaceae bacterium
ACGTCCTTTACTACTATTTATAATAAAGTAATGCTTACAAAAACCGTATATTCAATAAATCAAAAACTTCTTGACATTTTATATCTATAGCTATAAAATATTTAAGGTAAGCAGTGAATTGTTCACTCTAGCCGTAAATAAAAATTTTTAATTAAGATGTTTAGTATTTTTGGAGGGTGATATTTTATGGAAAAGATTAAAGGTATCGTAAATGAAAAGCAAAAGGTTATTCCCGTAAAGCTCCCTGAAGGAGAATTTGCCGGCTATGTTTGCTGTGCAGATTGCAGATTCGGAGACTATGATTCTAAGCGTAATGAAGTTTGGTGCGGTTACCGTCGCAAGTGGATGGATCCTACAGATAATTGCTCTCATGGCGAATTTAAATAAGATTAATACCATATGTTCGTCAGTGTACGTTCTAAAAAAAGTGTCGTACTTGGTGTATCTTTAGCTATATTATTTGGACCGTTTGGACTTCTTTATGCAACAGTACGCGGCGGAATGATAATGCTTATTGTTGATGCAGTGCTGACACTTGTCGGGCTTTTCGTTTTAGTTCCCGTTGCAGGTTTTATCTGTGTAGTGTGGACATTCAAAAGCATTGTTAAATACAATGAAGAGATAGAAATGAGCGAATATACACCTTACCAAATAGATGAAAGCGTAATTGAGGAAATTGGTAAAAATTTAATTCTTCCTGAAATGGGCGGAATTCTTGGCACAGCTGAAAATCGTATTGTTACAAAATTTTACTATGACTCAACCGGCACTACTACGAAAACGCGATATATCCCTGATGTTCAAAGATTAAACGTCGTTATTGAAAGTTGGGCAAGGGAAGGCGTTTCGTTTATCGGATATGTTCATACTCATCCTAAAGGTATGGAAAAACTTTCGCCATTTGATATTGATTATGCCCAATTAATAAAAAAATCATGTAATATGCCTGAAATTCTTATGGTGATTTATATTCCCGAAGAGGGAAAAATTTTTCAATATTCGATGTGATTTGAAGAAACAACATTATTGTTAAAAAAATTTTGTTGTTTCTTTTGTTTTATGGTGCATTTGATTAAGAGGGGATAAAAATGCAAACTTCAGATACAATTAATGAATTGGGGATAAAATATTTAAAAGGCTCCGGCGTTCCTGTAAATTATTCTGCCGCAATGAATTACTTCAAAAAAGCGGCGCATATGGGAAATTTAGACGCCATGATTAATATTGGCAATTTGTATCGAGACGGTTTAGGCGTCGTTCAAAATAATTATGAGGCGTTGGGCTGGTACAAAGCCGCCGCAGATAAAGGCAATGTTGAGGCAATGTATTTGGCTGCCGTGCTTTGTAGAGATATTCCCAATCATAACGAAATGGCTTTATCATTTTACGAAAAAGCCGCCAATGCAGGATATGAAGCAGCGATTTTTCCGCTTGCCTGTTTATATGAGGAAGAATATTTTAATTTTGGACATAATCCTAAAGCATTGGAAAAAGCTTTAGAAAATGATGAGTTGCAAAAGTTCATACGTTACAATTTCAAGGCGTTTAAATGGTACAAAAAAGCCGCAGAATATGGCAATATTGAGGCAATGTTTAGAGTTGGAAGAAGATATGAAGAAAATTATAACAGTAATGGAAAGAAAAATGAAAATGAGTTATCAGAGGCACTTGAATGGTACTTCAAAGCCGCAGATGCCGGACACCATCAAGAAGCAATGTTTAGGCTTGCAGAAATATTTGAATCAGGCTGTTATACTCTAATTCCCCGCGATGAAGAGCTTTCGTGGTATTGGTATCGCAGAGCGGCAGATGCCGGACATTACGGCGCAATGTATAAAGTTGGTTACTCTTTGCATTGGAAACGCCAATATTCAAAAGCCTTTGAGTACTTTTTCAAAGCGGCAAATGCCGGGCATTATCCCTCAATGCTCCAAGTTGGCATATATTACGCAACTGCTTTTTGGGGAAGAGGAGCCAGAAATATTGATAAAGCGCGACAATGGCTTTCTAAAGTTGCAAATTGCGGTATTCCTCAACTTGAAAAAGAAGCTGTACAAAATTTAAGGGAGATAAATGCAGTCCTTAAAGAAATTCAAGAAAAAGAAAAACAACAACAACAAGACGATTGTTTCATAACTACGGCAGTTTGTCAAAATTTTGGTAAACCTGATGATTGCTATGAACTTACAGAATTTAGAAAATTTCGTGATACGTGGTTAATTAATCAACCGGACGGCGAATTTTTAATTGAACAATATTATATCATTGCCCCAAAAATTGTTGAAAAAATAAATATGTGCAATGATGCCAAAGAAATTTACAGCCGAATTTGGGAGCAGTATTTATTTTTGTGCCTGAATTACATTGAAGAAGAAAATTATATTGAATGTAAAAATTTATATGTACAAATGGTAAATGAATTAAGCCAAAAATTTTAAAAAATTTAACGCCTCGAAAGTTCAAGGCGTTTTTTTATGGCATAACAATTCATTAAAAATTTACCGATAAAATTACATTGGGAAAAATTTTTTCAGCGTTTCAGAATCTGACGGCTTGCCGAATTTTGCGCCTATTAAAAATAAAATCAGCGAAACGCTTATACC
>CAJOPN010000071.1 GCA_905236285.1 uncultured Selenomonadaceae bacterium
AAAAAATGGTCGGAACGATGAGATTTGAACTCACGACCCCTTCCACCCCAAGAAAGTGCGCTACCAAACTGCGCCACGTCCCGACGCGAATCATTCTATCACAAAATTTTTTTTTTTGCAATACATTTTTTATATTTTTTTATTTCTATTGTAAACAAAACTTAATTGAAGAAAATTGATATTAATGATAAAATTACAGAAAAATTATCAATGAGGTGAAATTAAATGTTGGGAATTGCCGACGAAGAATTTATCAGAGGAAATGTTCCGATGACAAAACGAGAGATAAGAATTTTGACAATCGTAAAAGCAGATATAAAACGCGGCGATGTTGTAATTGATATTGGTGCCGGAACAGGTTCGCTTTCGATTGAGGCGGCTCGAATTGCAAGACAGGTTTTTTCGATTGAACGCAATCCTGAGGCAATAGAATTAATTGAACAGAATGCAGAAAAATTTAATCTGAACAATATCATCATTATTAACGCCGAAGCTCCGAACGGTCTTGAGGCTATAAACAAAATTGATGTCGTTTTAATCGGAGGCAGCGGCGGAAAATTAAAAAAAATTCTTGATACAGTTGACAAGCGAATGAAAAGCGGCAGTCGAATCGTCATAAATTGCATAACCATTCAAACGATCGTCGAGGCTCTGAAATATTTCAATGAAAATAAAAATTACAAGTACGAGGCAATTCAAGTTCAAGTAAATCAGTTGCAGCACGTCGGAGATTTTGATATGTTAAAAGCGGCGAATCCGATTTGTATTATCACCGCCACCAAAATTTAATTTTGATTTTTTTCTGCAATTTGAATTTTGTTTGTCGTCAAATCGTTAATTTCGTCAAAATTTTTAATCCGAAATTCTTTTTCTTCCGCGATTAAATTTATTTCCGAATTTGAAATTAAATCTTCAAGATTTTCAGATTTTAAATATCTTCTTGTTGTCGAATTGCCTTCATAATCCGTGACGGCAATTTTTTTATATTTTCCGTTTTTGATTGTCAAATTTCCCTCATCGGTCTCAAATGTGACATTTCTTTTTTTGACCGAAATTTTATTAATCGCACTCGTCAAAATTATTCTGTCGTTTGATTGATAATCCTTTATAATATCGCTGCCGCCGGATTGAATAAAAATATCTGAACCTTCTCCGCCGATCAATATGTCATCACCCAAGCCGCCGTTTATTGTGTCTGCTCCATTTCCGCCGTGAATCGAATTATTATTTTCATTACCGATTATATTTGTTCCGACCAAAATTTTTTTGCCGCTGAATTTTTCAACTGTTGAATATTTCGTCAAGTCAATTTCTTTTGATTCATAATTTTCATTTGCAATCAAAAATTTTAAAGAAGTTCCATAATGCAGACTGCTTTCAACCGTCGGAAATCTCTGCGAAATTATATTGCCTTCCGAATTTTCAATGATTAATTTCTTTCCGCCTCCGTTTTTAATCGTTAGAGTTCCTTCATTCGTCGTCAAAATTATATCATTGCCGTTAAGACTGCTGCCGATTAATTCACTCGTTAAAATAATTTTGTCTTTCCCTGTGTGATAATTTTTAATTGTATCATTTCCGCCGATATATCTGTAAATGTTTTTATAGAGATTTGTCGGAGGAATTTTATTTGTATCGGAATCGCCGGTTGATTGAGTCGAATTTTCAGAATTTATGATGACAATTTTTTCATCTTCGACAGTCGGCAAAGTATCAATTTCAATTTCTTCATTTGAATTTAAATTTGTCGAATCATTTTGATTGTTATCGTAATTTACGAGAATTACAGGCGAATTTTCTTCGGAGATTGACGGAATTGAATTTTGAGTTGAAATTGTATCGTCATTTGAAATTGTAATCGTCGGCAAATTTTCTTCAATGTTTGAAATTGTTTCCTCAGGCTTAATTGTGCTGACTTTAATTAATTTTTTGCGCGAATGTTGATTTTTTGAAGGATTTGTGTTTTCAGATGAAATTGTTACAGGCTCTAAAGTTTCTTCAATCGTGTCTGAAATTATTTCTTCAATCGGTGTTGACTCCTGAGTCGGTGTCATATCATTCGGTGAAACTGTCACAGGTTCTGAAGTTTCTTCAATCGTATCTGAA
>CAJOPN010000072.1 GCA_905236285.1 uncultured Selenomonadaceae bacterium
AATGAAAGTTTTGGAAGAAATTTTAAAAGCAAATGAAAAATTCTGTGCAAATCCGCCGACAGATTATTCTGGAGAAGATCATCACGAAAGTAAATTGCCTAAAAAACATTTGGCGATAGTAACTTGTATGGATACACGGCTTGTTGATTTTTTGGAGCCGGCTCTCGGATTGAAACGTGGTGATGCGAAAATTATAAAAACTGCCGGTAATGTCATTGTAGATATTTTTGATTCGACGATTCGCTCTCTTCTCGTCTGTATTTATGAGCTTGGAGTCAGAGAAATTGCAATAATCGGTCATCACGAATGCGGAATGGCAAAAACCACTTCGGAAAGTTTAACTAAAGCAATGATTGAAAATGGAATAAATCCTGCGGCGATAAAAATGATTGAAAAAGATTTAAAAGAATGGGCAGACGGCTTCAAAAATCCCGAAGAAAATGTTGCAAAAGTTGTTGACGACATAAAAAATAATCCTCTGATTCCAAAGGATATAAAAATTCACGGCTTAATGTTTCATCCGAGAAGCGGGAAATTAGATTTGATTGTCAACGGTTATGAAAATTAATTGTACCAAAAACGAGTTTTTTCATTTGCAACAGTAGTAGGCTCGCTGTGTCCCGACAAAAGAATTGTTTCATCGGGCAATGTCAAAATTTTTTGCTTGATACTTTCAAATAAAATTTTTTCATCGCCGCCGGGAAAATCCGTTCTTCCGTAACTTCCCAAAAAAATTGAATCGCCGACGAATGCAATTTTATCGGCTGCGCTGTAATAAATCGCTCCATCAGTAGTATGTCCCGGTGTCGAAATCAATTTCAATTTAAAATTCGGATTGACATTCAAAAAAATTTCGCCGTCATCAAGATATTTAACGTCCTTTAAAGTAATTTTCTGCGACAAATTCCAATTCGGATTTTCAACATAATCACGACCGTTTTTCTGCATGCAAACTTCAACATTTAACTTTTTTTGCAATTCTTCAACTGCTCCGATATGATCAAAATGTCCGTGCGTCAACAAAATTTTTTCAATCACAAAATGTTTTTCGTCAATAATTTTTAAAAGTTTTTCGGCTTGTGCTCCCGGATCAATCAAAAATCCGTGCCGCGTTTCGTCATCAATGTAAAAATAAGCATTGACGGGAATATATTCATAAACCTCAACAGTTAAAATCATTTCATCACCTTCAAAATATTTTGTTTCATTGTGTTGCAATATTCTTTATTTATTGATATTATATCACAAAAAGAAAGTTTTGAGAGAGATAAAGAAATGAAAATAATTTCGGCAAAAAAAATGAGTAATTCTGTGAGTTTCAAAACAAAATTATTGGGACTGTTTATTTTAATAAGTGCTTTGCCGCTCGTGCTGGCAATCGGTTTAAATGCCATGAATATGATTTCCTACGCTCAACAAAATATGGAAAAGGACAGCGATTTGAGAAATCGAATAGTACAGGAGAAAATAACTCAGCTTTACGAAAAAAATCTTGATGTTCTGAGAGTTCTTGCGGCAACTCCGATTACAAAATATTATTTGACGAGTGCCACAGACAAAAGAGATGTAGCATTGGAACGACTGATTATAAATGCAAATTCGATTCTTCGCGACAAAAATAATTTAATCATAACCGACACGAACGGACAACAACTTTTCAGAAGTGACGGATTGCCGCCGGTGAATGTTTTGCAAAGAGCATATTTTTGGGAGGCACTCAGCGGAAAAGAAACAATTTCTGAAGTCGTGGTAAGTTTGGCGACAGGCAGATTTATTTCTGTAATTGAAGTTCCGGTTTTGGACGATTCGGGAAAATCAATCGGACTTGTTCAGCGTGATTATGATCTTTCTGAATTGCAGGAATTTGTTCATTCTTTGGCGACGGAACAAAATTACGTTTTGATTCTCGACAAGAGTGGAAAAATGATTGCTCATTCGGCGAGAAGAATGGAGAAGGAAGAAGACAGGACAGATGAGAGCAATTACGATTTTATATTGAGAGCACTTGCCGGCGAATCGGGACATATCAATACAAAATTTGAAGGCGAAGACTCACTTGTATGCTATTCAAGAAATGCAATCACAGGCTGGGCAGTCGTCACAATTCAACCTGACAAGTATATTCAGGATAAAATTTACGGAAGAGCTTTAATAGCCTGTTCATTCGGAATTTTAATGCTCGCTTTAATCAGTATGGCAGCGTATATGTTGACTGATAAAATTACTCAACCACTCGTGACATTGAGCAAGGCAGTTTTGGAAATTGCAAACACAAACAGTAATCGGAATGCGGCGAATTTGCAGAAAGTTACCGGCGATGAATTACAACAAATGGCAGTGGCATTCGATGCAATTCAAGCGACTCATCATGATTTAAGAAAAGCAGCGGAGATGGATAAATTAACTCAGCTTTACAATAAAGGATCGACTGAAAGTATTTGCCGCGATTGCTTGAAACATATGGCAGAAGGAACAATGTCGGCACTTTACATAATTGATTTGGATCATTTCAAAGAGGCGAATGACACATACGGACATCATCAAGGTGATTTAATTTTGCAGGAATTTGCAAAGAAATTAAAGGGGGTGTTTCGAGCAAATGACTGTGTAGGTCGATTCGGCGGCGATGAGTTTGTTGTTTTTATTGAAAATATTCCAAACAACGAAGTAATTTTGCGTAAGGCTCAACAAATTTTGGAATCAGCCAAAACTCTCGCCGTAAAAGAAAAAAATGCAGGCATTACTGCGAGCATCGGAATTGCAATCGCTCCTCAAAACGGAAGGGATTACGATACATTATTCAATTACGCCGATAAATCTCTTTACACGGTTAAAAATGCAGGTCGAAACGGTTATTGCTGCGATCAAGTTACAGTAGTCCGTTAATCTGACAGATCGGGTCTCAATTTTTTTGCACCGCCGAGATATACGTGACAAATATCGCGCGGTGTTTTTTCTGTGTCAACCAGAAGCAAAACTCTTATGCACATCGGCAGACTTCCTTCTATTGCAGGTTCTCGCGTGTCGAATAAAGGAATCAATGAAAATGTCGGTAATTGTCTTACTCCGGTTGTCGGAAATGCTGCCGTCAAATCTTCAGTCGTTGAAAAAATTGCTGCGCCTATTTGATCAAATTTCAATTCATTTATTGACATTATTTTCGTAAGCAGTAATCTTGCCGTTTTCCAAATTTCTTCTTTGTCATTTGATTCGACAGTAGCCGCACCTCTTATTCCTCGCAGTGCCATAAAATTTTCACTCCCAATTTATTTTTTATATTTTTCAAAAATCTGTGCCTTGACCGTTTCATTTGATAAAAATTCTTCATAATTTGAAATTCTGTCAACCGTACCGTCAGGCGTTAAATCAATAATTCTGTTCGCAATCGCTTGAATAAATTCGTGATCGCTGTCTGCAAAAATTACCGTGCCGCAAAAATTTTTCAATGCGCTTTCAAATTCAACTATCGTCAGCAAATCAAGGCAAGCCGTTGCGTTATCCAAAATTAAAAAATTTGCATCGCTTTCACAAAGTTTTTCGAGTTCGGATTTCGCCGCCGCACTTGAAAATACTCTCGGCATATATGCAATTTTAACCGAATCCGAAAATTTAATTTCGCCTTGAACTTCAATTCCCGCACCGAGTGCCTTTAATAATTTTGTTTTACCGATCTTATTTTTTCCGACCAATGCAATTTTTTGACCTGCTTCAACGCTGAAACTGACTTTTTTGAAAACTGTTTCGCCATCAACAATTTTTCGCAAATCCTCAACAATCAAAACTTCTTCGGAATCGTCTTTAATTTCAACCGTCGGCAAAATAATTTCGTCAACGTCGGACTCTCCGAGTGTCACGGTTCGATTGCAAACTTTTTTCAAAAAATATCTGTCATTGCTCGCAACTGTAACCGTCAAATTTTTGGCATCATTCAATAACTTTATCAGCCATTCCGTTTCGTCGTTGTCAAGATTTTTCGTCGGTTCGTCAAGCAATAAGATTCTATCTTCGTTTTTTTCATCGGATAAAATTTTTGTCATCATTGATTTGAATCTTTCAGCTTTGGTCATTGCCGCAACTCCCATTTCTGAAAGATTTGTATAAACGTTTTGATTGATATTGATTAGTGAACCGCTTATATTAATTTTGCCGCTGTCGGGAAATTCACGTCCCGAAATTACATCAAGCAAAGTTGTTTTGCCTACTCCTTCGCCTCCGATTATTCCGATTTTTTCGCCTTTCTCAGCCTTGAAATTGAAATCGTTAAAAATTAATTTCGTTCCCAATCTCAATTTCAAAGATTTTATTTCAATCAATTCTCAATTCTCCAATTCTTCATTGATTAAGCATTGCTTTGAACATGGATAAAATTTCTTGTCCGTAATAATTGCCGGGAACTGCCCAGCGTCCGTTTAAATCCTGCCAATTTCCGAGAGTTTTGTCTCCATATGCCTTTCTGACTAATGAATATCGCGGATCAACCAGAGGCAAAGTAGGTTTTCGCGTCGATGAATATGCAAGAAGATGTTGAATATGTGCACGAACTCCTATTTGAGGATTCGGAAAATAGAAACCTTTGACGGTTGCCGAAGTTGTTCCGAGTCCGCAGAAATTATTTTGATCAGGCGTTACAGTTCCGCCGTAACGAAAAAATCCCGTCTCTTTAAATGCTTGACACAATGCAACATCGGGACGTATTCCCTCGCGTTCGCCTTCTTCGTAATAATATGAAACAATTTCTTCTGCCGAAACTGCAATATTCGGATTCGGATTATTTTGCAGCAAATATCTTACACATTGCCTTTGACTTGCAATCGGCGTTCCGATTATTGAAGGATCGGTTGATGAAACTGTCGGCATCACGATAAATTTTTCCGACGATTGAATTTCTTCTCCCGAAAGTTCACGCTCGCGTTGTCTCGAATTTAAAATTTCGTCAATTCTCTCTTGAAGAGTTCTCGTTTCTGTCTTCGTTTCAACCTTCGGATCATGTATTCTTTTTGCATGAGTCGTAAGCGGAATTGATATTAATGTCGCTCCGAGCATTGCCATTGATAACACCTTTTTTAATTTCTGATTCATTCTCCTCAAATTTTTTCACCTCAACAAAAACATTCACTAATTTTTCATTCAATTTAAACCCAAAACATTCTACTACAAGAAATATTTTTTTGCAAATAAATTTTCAAATTAAAATTATCGTGCTGAAATTTTATAGACAATTATTAAAAATTATGATATTCTTTTCAAAAAATTCTTTAAAAAAATTGGAGGCTGAAAATTTTGACGCAGTTCGATAAAAGAAATATCAGTATGGTGATGGATTTTTATGAAATGACTATGGCGAACGGATATTTTAGAAACGGCTGCACAGATTCACGTGCGGCATTTGATGTTTTTTATCGCAGAAATCCCGATCAAGGAGGCTTTTCAATTTTCGCAGGTCTCGAACAAATTATTGAATATCTTGAAAACATTCACTTTGATGATGATGACATTGAATATTTTCGTGAGCAGAAAATTTTTGAGGAAGATTTTTTGAATTACCTCAGAAATTTTCATTTTAACGGAGATATTTATTCATTTCCCGAAGGAACAATCATGTATCCAAATGAACCTTTTATGACGGTCGTGGCAGATTTGATCGACGCTCAATTAATCGAGACGGCAATTTTGACACAAGTCAATCATCAATCTTTGGTTGCGACGAAGGCAAGGAGAATTGTCAGAGCGGCTGAAGGAAGATTTGTTTCGGATTTCGGAGCAAGACGAGCGCATAATATGGACGCGGCAACTTACGGAGCACGTGCGGCATATATCGGAGGAGTCAACGGAAGTGCAACCGTTTCAGCCGGAAAAATGTTTAACATTCCGATTAACGGGACTATGGCTCATTCGTGGATAATGTTTTTTGGCAGTGAGTATGAGGCATTTAAAAAATATGCCGAGTGTTATCCCAATTCGACTGTTTTGCTCGTAGATACTTATGACGTTATTGATTCGGGCGTTCCAAATGCAATTCGTATCGCAAAAGAATTTTTGGAACCGATGGGAAAACGTTTAAAAGGAATCAGAATTGACAGCGGCGACCTTGCATATCTTTCAAAAAAAATTCGTAAAATGCTTGATGATGCCGGCTTGAATGATTGCAAAATTGTCGTCTCAAACAGTCTCGATGAATTTACGATCACTTCACTTTTAAGTCAAGATGCTGCAATCGACAGTTTCGGAGTCGGCGAGAGATTGATAACCGCAAAATCAGAACCGGTTTTCGGAGCAGTTTATAAAATTGCCGCCGTTTATGAAAATGAAAAATGGTCGCCGCGAATAAAAATTTCTGAAAATGTCGGAAAAATTACAAATCCGGGCTTGAAAGACGTTTATAGAGTTTACGATTCAGACGGTCATGCAGTCGCTGACATGATTGCATTGCATGATGAAATTGTCGATATGAATCAGCCATTCAGATATGTCGATCCCGTTAAGCCTTGGAAAAATCGTTCATTTACAAATTGCACGGCAAAAAATCTTCGTAAACTTTATGTAAAAGATGGAAAACGCGTTGAAGAACTTCCGAAACTCGACAAAATTCGCGAATATGTCAAAAAGCAGCTTTCATACGAAATTTGGCAGGAAGAACAGCGTTTTGAAAATCCTCATCATCATTATTTGGATATGACACCGAATTATTACGAAATGAAAATGAGTTTGCTTTATGAGACTAGAAAACATTCAAATTAAAAAAAATTTTTTTGGAGGTATTAAAATGAAATTTTTTAAATCTCTCAAACGTTCCGCATTGACGACTGCAATTTTGTCAACTCTTCTTTTTGGAAATACCGTTTCCGCCGAACAAACGGGAATGGAGGCATTTCAAGAGGCGATGACAAAAAGTCCCGCGCATGACAGCCGAATTTTTCGTGAACAATTAATTTTTTTCTTGCCGGACGCTAAAGCAAATCTTGATTTTCAAGGTGTTGCTCAAAATGATACCGATCTCAGAATAAGAGGCACTTTAAATTTCGTCATTACCGATATGAAAGGCGATACTTCTCCGATGGATATTCCTTTTTATATCGATCAGACGAAAAAGAAATTGACATTGTATTTTAAATTCGGCGATGAATGGAAAAAATTTAAAGCACCGAAAATTACGGCCTCAGCAGTAGATGTTTTGGGAACTCCGACTGAAGAAGATTTCAAAGAATGGATGTCAAGCGTAAAATCGGCGGAAGTTTTGAGAGAGACAGAAAATCAACGCACAATGTTATTGGATTTGGACGAAGCAGCTTTGTCAAAAATAATTTCAACCGAATATGAAGCCGAAAAAGATGAGCCGATGACAGAAGAAGATCGCGCTTTTCAAGAAAGTTTTATGAAATATTTCAATCAAGGTCTGCAAAAAACCGACGTTTGGTGCACATGGACGGTTGATAAAAAAGATTGGCAGACGATAACACTTGCAATTAATTTCTCCGGACTCGTTCAAGAAACTGCAAAAGCCGCTCTCAATGATCCCGATGCAAATTTTAATCAGCCGCTAATCGAATTTTTGGAATCACTTGCATATTACAGCGAACTTAAATCTTATACGACGTATCTCAATCCCGATTTAAAAACAAAAATTGATTTGCCGAAAGAAGTTAAAGCGGCAAAAGAAGTTGAAGACATAATTCCGAATGAACCGCCTGAAGGAGCTGAATCTTAATGAAAAAATTTTTTAATTTTATTGCGGCTCTTTTCTTACTGATAATTTGTTCAGCCAATGTCTCCGCCGAAAAAACCGATTGGTCCGATAAATCTTATGATTTTTCAAAAATTCGCAGCGTAAAAATTCACGATATTAAATTGACCGACTCAAAAGAATTTGAAACCGATTTACTTCATCAAATTTTGCAGGAAGAATATTTAAAAAGTGCATCAAAATCTCGCAACTATCAAACAATCAATCAAGATGGCAATTCAAATGCAGATGTTTATGTCACGGCGGAACTTTTACAATGGCACGATGATTTTTATATCAAGCCGGAATATACGTCATGGGAACGCAAAGAAATGACGCGGACGAAACATCACAGAGACGGGAAAAAAACAAAAGAAATTTATTATATAACCGTGCCGGTAGTTCATCCGCCTGAAAGAGTCAACACTTCGACTGTAAGAATTCGTTTCGACGTTTATGATTCAAGTACAGGCAAACAAATTTTTTCGCGTGATGAAATTCGTGTTCGCGATCATTCGACAAGAGGCGAGAAAGGAATTTTCGGACGAATTTGCAAATCTTTTTTTGAAGACTTGGACAAAAAGACCAAACATTGATTAAAAATTTTTTTGAAATTAAATCTGTCAAACGCGGCAGATTTTTTTTACGTCGAAAATTTTGCTGTTGAAAAATTTTTTTCTTTCGGTTAAAATATCAAAGTCACAAAAAATTGGGAGGCGTAAAATTTGAAAAAATTCTTGAAGGCGGCAGGCATAGCAGGATTAATAATTTCGTCTTTGTTCACTATGTCAACCGTTCAGGCAAAAAAAAATAAAAATCAGCCTGAAAAAATTTTATATATTCCGCATGACAACAGACCGATTTCGGACAAACAAACGGCGGAAGTCATTGAAAAATCCGGTTATGAAGTTATCACGCCGCCGACAAATATTCTCGGTTCAAGAAATGATCTCGGCGATCCCGACAAACTTTGGGAATGGCTCATTTTAACGACAGAAAAAGACAAATCCATTAAAGCTGCCGTAATTTCATCTGATTCAATGCTTTACGGCAGTCTCGTCGGTTCACGAAAACATAATTACGATGAACATACTTTAACAACTCGCGCCGAACGTTTCAAAGAATTTCGCAAGGAACATAAAAAATTGCCGCTTTACGTTTTCGGTTCGATAATGAGAACACCGAGAAGCGGAGCAGCATCGGGACATGAAGAGCCTGAATATTATCGCAATTACGGCACGGATATTTTCAGATACACCGCATTGAGAGATAAAAATGAAGTTGAAGGACTTACTCGACGTGAAAAAAAGGAATATGATTTTCTTGAAAAATTAATTCCGTCGCGAGCACTCGGCGATTGGATGGGACGACGCAATAAAAATTTCAATGCGAGCAAAAAATTGATTGATCTTGCAAAATCAAAAACTTTTAATTATTTTTTACTCGGACGCGATGACAATGCTCCTTATTGTCAAACGCATTTGGAAAGCAGACATCTTCAAACATATGGCAAAGATTTGGGAAGAGAAAAATATCAGGCGATTGCGGGAATTGATGAAATCGGCTTGATGATGTTGACTCGTGCAGTAAATGATCGTTCAAAAGATGTTCCGTTTGTATTCGTTCATTACAACTGGGGACGCGGCGGAGATACTATTCCGGCTTATTCCGATGAAAAAATTTCTTCTTCGATTGATTCGGCGATTTTTGCAACAGGCGCAATGAAAGTTACTTCACCTGAACGTGCAAATGTCGTTTTGACTGTCAATACAAATCCGAACGGAAAAACTTATGAGGCGAATTTTCCGGAGAATGACGGCAAGGAACGCGAAGGCACAAAATATTTTGTCGATATAGTTTCGGATTACGTCGGCAAAGGTTACAAAGTTGCTATTGCCGACATTGCATTTGCAAACGGTTCTGACAATGCGATGATGGAAGAATTAAAAGATCGCGGACTGCTTTTTAAAATTCGTGCATACAGCGGCTGGAATACTCCGACGAACAGCACAGGATTTGTTTTAAGTACGGCGATGCTTACAAAAAATATGAGCGACGATGCAGTTGACGATTTGTTGATAACTCGTTATCTTGACGATTGGGCATATCAGGCGAATATCAGAAATATAATTGCACGTCAGCTTACATGGCTCAGAGGTGACGGCTGGTACGGCGATCTTGACGGAAAAAAAGAAGCGGTTTCGGAACGTACTACAAAAATGCTGACGAATTTTGTCGATAACAATTTGCCTCCGTTTAACGGAAGTGAAAAACTTTTGGTAAATTTTCCTTGGGACAGAATGTTTGAATCGGATATTTTGCGCGGAGATGATGCCGCAGAAGAAATTGAAAAAAATACTCCTCACATAAAAAAAGATTGATGAAAAAATGGAGATGAGAAAATGGAATTTCATGCAACGACGATAGCTGCAGTAAGAAAAGATGGAAAAACTGCGATAGCCGGAGACGGACAAGTTACATTCGGACAGCATACGGTAATGAAAACGACTGCAAAAAAAGTTCGCAGACTTTATCACGATAAAATTATTGCGGGATTCGCAGGTTCGGTTGCAGATGCGTTTGCATTGTTTGAAAAATTTGAAGGACAGCTTGAAAAACATCACGGACATTTGCAAAGAGCGGCGGTTGAACTTGCAAAGGAATGGCGTACAGATAAAATTCTTCGTAAATTGGAAGCTTTATTGCTGGTCGCCGATAAAGATACAATTTTAATGTTGAGCGGCAACGGAGAAGTAATTGAACCTGACGGAGACATTGCGGCGATCGGATCAGGCGGATTTTATGCTTTGGCGGCAGGTCGAGCATTGATAAAACATGCTCCCGAAATGTCCGCGTCCGAAATTGCAAAAGAGTCTCTTTCAATCGCGGCTGATATTTGCGTTTATACAAATCAAAATATCATCGTCGAAGAATTATAAAAAAAAAAATTTGGAGGAAATTTTTTAATGGAATTGAGCAAAATTGAAAATATGGGCGTGAATGAACAAACGCCTAAAGAAATAGTTATTGAACTTGATAAGCATATCGTTGGACAAACCGATGCGAAAAGATCGGTTGCAATCGCATTGAGAAATCGCTGGAGAAGTCGTCAGCTTTCAAAAGAAATGCAGGATGATGTAATTCCGAAAAATATTTTGATGATCGGTTCAACCGGCGTAGGAAAAACTGAAATTGCGCGTCGACTTGCAAAACTCGTTAAAGCACCGTTCATAAAAGTAGAAGCGACGAAATTTACTGAAGTCGGTTACGTCGGCAGAGATGTCGAATCAATAATCAGAGACCTTGCACAAACATCGGTGAGAATGGTCAGAGCTCAGAGAACTGAAGAAGTCAAAGAAAAAGCGGCGAAAATGGCAACGGAAAGACTTTTGGATATTTTAGTTCCCGAACCGCGAAAAACTCAAAGTGCACTCGGAAAACTTTTTGGAAATGCAGAGGCTGAAACTGAAGAAAATAATGCCGAAGACCCTCAAAAGCCGGGACGTGAGTTTGTCAGAAAACGTCTTGAGGCAGGAAAAATGGAAAATCAAATTATAGAATTGGAAGTAGCGGACGCGGCAAAACCGATGGTAGGAATGTTCAGCGGCTCAAGTTTGGAAGGAATGGGCGACAATCTTCAAGATATGATAGGCTCACTCATGCCCAAACGTTTCAAAAAAAGAAAAGTTACGATTGAAACTGCAAGGAAAATTCTTGAGCAGGAAGAGGCAGAAAAACTTATTGATATGGAAGAAGTCGCCGAAACTGCCGTTAAACTCGCCGAATACAGCGGAATTGTTTTTCTTGATGAAATTGATAAAGTTGCGGTTAAAGGTTCAAGTTCAGGTCCCGATGTTTCGCGTGAAGGAGTTCAGAGAGATATTTTGCCGATTGTCGAAGGTTCAACCGTTATGACGAAATACGGTCCCGTTAAAACGGATCATATTCTTTTCATTGCCGCAGGTGCTTTTCATACTGCCAAGCCGTCGGATTTGATTCCCGAATTGCAGGGACGTTTTCCTATTCGTGTTGAATTGAAATCTTTGCAGAAGGAAGATTTTGAAAAAATTCTTACTGAACCGCAGAATGCTCTCATCAAACAATATAAGGCACTTCTTGAAACTGAAGGGCTCGCGCTTGAATTTAAATCGGACGCAATCAATAAACTTGCAGAAATGGCTTTCAATGTCAATGAACAGACTGAAGACATCGGAGCGCGTCGTCTGCATACATTGCTTGAAAAACTTTTGGAAGAAATTTCATTTGATGCGCCGGATATGGCTAAAGAAGGCAAAACTGAAGTTGTCGTTGATGCGGAATATGTTGACAAGCGTCTCAAAGATATTGCCAAAAATACCGATCTTTCACAATTCATTTTGTAATAAGGAAAATTTTTAAATATGAATGAAAATAAAAGCGTCAGAAAAAAAAATCCGCTGGTTCATTGCATTACAAATTACGTTACGGTTAATGATGTCGCAAATGCAATTCTGGCAATCGGCGGCTCTCCGATTATGGCGGATGATTTCGCCGAAGTTTCGGAGATCGTTTCAATTTCAAATGCACTTTTAATTAATATCGGAACTTTGAACGAACGAACAATTAATTCAATGCTCATTGCCGGAAAAATTGCAAATGAAAAAAATATTCCCGTGATTTTTGATCCTGTCGGTGCGGGAGTTTCATCGCTCAGAAATAAAACTGTCGAAAAACTTTTAAGCAACGTAAAATTTTCGGCTGTAAGAGGAAATTTGTCGGAGATTTCATTTTGTGCAGGAAAAAATTCGGCGGCTCGCGGAGTTGACAATAACTCTGCCGATGAAAAAAATTCTGCCGTCGAAGTTGCAAAAATCGTTTCAGAAAAATTTAATTGTATTGCAATCATTACAGGCGAAAATGATATTGTTGCCGATGAAAAAAATTTGGCAAAAATTTCAAACGGAGTCGCCGAAATGGGAAAAATTACCGGTACAGGCTGCATGCTGTCGGGAATTTTGGGAGCATATCTCGGTGCTTGCGAAGATAAATTTCATGCCGCAGTAAATGCTGTTGCCGCAATGGGAATTTCAGGCGAAATTTCTTTTGAAAATTTTAAAAAAATCGGGACAGGCAGTCTGCACATTGGAATTATTGACGCACTAAGCAGAATTGACGACGAAATTATTTCAAAACGCGGGAGAATTTTTTATGAAAATGAAAAATTTTGATTTGTCGCTTTATCTTTGCACGGACAGAAATTTGACGAACGGCAGAGATTTAAAAATTTGTGTCGAAAATGCAATCAAAGGCGGAATTACTGCGTTACAAATTCGTGAAAAAAATTGTTCCGACAGAGAATTTTTTGAAGTCGCCGAGCAATTAAAAAAAATTTCTCAGAAAAATAAAATTCCGCTGATAATAAATGACAGAACTGATATAGCGATTGCGATTAATGCTGATGGTGTTCACGTCGGACAGAACGATTTGCCTTGTAAAATCGTAAGAAAAATTATCGGCGAAAATAAAATTGTCGGCGTTTCGGCTTCGACTGTCGAACAGGCAATTCAAGCCGAAATTGACGGTGCAGATTATATAGGAGTCGGTGCAGTTTTTTCGACGAATACCAAAACTGACGCTAAAAATATTTCGATTAATACATTGCAAAAAATTTGTCAATCGGTAAAAATTCCTGTCGTTGCAATCGGTGGAATCAATTTAAATACATTGCCGAAATTAAAATCTGTCGACATTGACGGAATTGCAGTTGTCAGCGCGATTCTTTCGTCAGAAAATCCGCAATTCGCCGCGCATGAACTTTTAAAAACATTCAGGAGTTGATTTTATGAAAACCGCTCTCACGATTGCCGGAAGTGATTCATCAGGCGGAGCAGGTATTCAAGCCGACATTAAAACCATGACAATGCTCGGAATATATGCAATGAGCGCGATAACGGCTTTGACTGCACAAAATACAACGGGAGTCAGATCAATTTCAGAAGTCGATGAAAAATTTTTGTCGCAGCAAATTGACGCTGTTTTTGAAGATATTCCGCCTGATGCCGTTAAAATTGGAATGGTTTCATCATCAAAATTGATTGAGACTATCGCCGAACGTTTAAAATTTTATGGCGCAAAAAATATTGTCGTCGATCCCGTGATGATTACAACAAGCGGAGTAAAATTAATTTCCGACGACGCAATAGAAACTTTAAAAAAATTTTTATTTCCGATTGCAACTGTTATCACTCCGAATATTCCCGAAACCGAAAAATTGGCCGAAATGAAAATTCGCAGTCAAGAAGATCAAATTAACGCCGCCAAAAAAATTTTTGAAATTTATAAATGTGCAGTCCTGTGCAAAGGCGGACACAATATAAATGACGCAAATGATATTTTGTGTGACGGAGACGGAATTAAAATTTTTGTCGGCAATAAAATTAAAAATCCCAACACGCACGGCACAGGTTGTACTTTATCAAGTGCCATTGCGGCGGGACTTGCAAAAAATTTTGATTTGAAAAAGGCTGTCGAATCTGCCAAAAATTATATTTCGGGTGCATTAAATGCAAATTTAAATCTCGGCAAAGGTTCCGGACCTCTGAATCATGCTTTTTTAATCACCGACAAAAATTAATTCCATATAAGGCAATTTTTTAAAGCCGTTTTTTTCGTAAGCGGCGATTGCTTTTGCGTTGTCGTTTTCAGCCTCAAGACGCAAAATTTTATCTGAATATTTTTCTTTGACGTAGTTTATAAATCGTGTGCCGAATCCTCGACCGCGATAATTTTTTTCAAAATAAATGTCTTCAATCCAAATGCATTCACCGCCAAATTCCGTTGAAAAAGATTTTGCCAATATTCCGTAGCCGATAACTTTTTCATCTTCGACAAATACATATCCTTCAATATAAGCCGAATTTTTAAGACAATTATCAACGTTGCTTTTAAAAATTTTTTCAGATCCGTTTGTAATCAATGCCGGCGAATTGTAAAATTTTCGCATCATATCAATCACAATTTCACGATCATTTTCAATCATTTTTCTGATTTGCATTCGACGACCCTCAATAAGTTGTAATATTTTTCCGGCAGGCGTATTATTTTGCCTGTCTCTTTGTTTGTGAATACATTTTGCGTGTGTCCCGTTACCAATATTTTTTCATCGCGAATTACTTTATATTCAAATTCCATTTTCGCTTTAGTCAATGCCGTTGCCGTCGTTTCAATTTCAATTATTTCATCAAAATGCGATGGCGAATGATATTGAGCGTCAACTTTTGTTATCGGAAACAATATTCCGTCATTCATCATTTCGTTTAAGTCTATTCCTATACTTCTCAAAAATTCAACTCGTCCTATTTCAAACCAGCGAATATAATTTGAATGATGACTCACTCCCATTAAGTCCGTATCATAAAAATTTACATGGTATTTTGTTTTAATCGTCAAAATTTTTTCCTCCCGTTAATTTTTTATTAAATTCAACTGTGCAAACAATACTGCCTCAAGTGTCGTCAATTCTTTGGTCGTGACTGATGATGTTTCCATTGCGATCGGATTTCCTTTTAAATCGTATTTTATTTCTTCAAGCGTTATTCTGTAATTGGAGGCCCAATCATCTTTTATTTTTTTTGCCTGAAGATAATATGCAATCACATATTGACATTTTAATTTTTTTGCTTTTTCCAAAGAATTTTCTATTGAATCGTCAAAATTTGCAAAGCTGTGAATCTCATCGACTTCAATATATTCATTCTCATCAAAAACTGCCGTCGGATAATGTCGGAGCATTTGATCTTTCATTGCGATTTTTATGTATTTGAAATCATCTTCGGGAAAACTTTCTTTCATCACTTGAGTAGGAGCGACAAAAACGGATTTTGAATTTGAAATTTGTGATTCTTCATCATTTTTTAAAATTTCATCGTAAAAATCACGCATTGCGCAATCAAGATATACGACCATTTTATGCGGAAAATGTTCAATCATTGCCTTACTCGGATTATATTTTAAACTTTCACCGAAATGAACATATCCCAAAACTTCAAGAGTTTTTTTAATCGGATCGCCGTTGACCGTTATTCGTGTCAAATTTATTTTGTCTTTATATTCGTCAATGAAATTTTTATTTCCAACTGCAGGAGCTCCGAAAGTTATAACTTCGACGCGATTTGAATCAATTCCCTTATCGTTCAATTTTGCCGCCGTCAATATCGCAACTGCTCCACCTAAACTGTGTCCCGTCAAATATAATTTTTCAGTCGGATTGCTTTTCATCTCCGCAATTAAATTTTTTCCGAAATCATTTGAAAGAATAATATCGGCGTAATCGTTAAAACCTTGATGAACCAAAATATTTTTGTTGTTGAAATTTGCGTTGACTCTTTTCAATCGAAAATCTACTTCAGCATCTTTAATGTCATTAGTGCCGCATATCGACAGAATTTTTATTAAGCTGCCGTCATCAAATCGTCTGCTCACTATTAAAATTTTTTCATTTACAATTTTATTTTCGTCAACAATTTGTTCAACTCTCCAGCCATAATTTTCCAAAACATCGCGAACAAAAATTCCGTTGTCGTCTTCATAAGATGCCATTGACGAGAGAGCACAAATTAATCTTTCATCGGCATTGCTCATTTCGATTGCCTCAGCTCGATTAAAAAATAAAATCATTGACAACATTATCATCAAAATTTTTTTCATCTTTTAATTTCCTTTTTCCTTTTCAATTTTTTTCTGTCTGGATTTTTCCGCCTTTTCTCTTAAATGCTCCAAAATTTTATTTATCGGATGTTCATTTCGCGAGGAGCAATTTTCATTTCCGCAGTAAAGCATCGGTGCACGATCTTTGAATTTATGCAGAAACATTGTTGATCCACAGCTTTCACAAATTTTTTCCTGCGGCTCGTCCCATGTACTGAAATTACATTCCGGAAAGCCTTCGCAGCTGTAAAAAACTTTTCCTTTCGTCAATTTTCTCATCGTTAAACGTTTGCCGCATTTCGGACATTTTTTTTCAATGAATGAGACATAAGGTTTTGTATTTTTACATTCGGGATAACCTGCACAGGCGAGAAACAATCCGTAACGACTGCGGCGGATTATCATTTTCCTGCCGCATTTTTCACAAATTTCATCAGTCTCAATAATCGGCGGTTCTTTCGGCGTGAGATCTCCTCCTAGTTTTTCGACTGCTTTTTTCAGATTGTTGCCGAATGTTTTATAAAATGATTCTATCACGTCGATTTTATTTAATTCGCCTTTTGCAATCGCTTGAATTTGTGAATTGATTCGATTAACGGTTTTTGCCGAAATTGTCGTCAAGAAATATTCTTTGAGGACATTTATAATTTCAAATGCCAATTCACTCGGCTTGTAACCTTCATCTGTCAGATTTATATAACCGCGTTTCAACATCGTACAAATCGCAATCGAAAATGTATCTTCCCAAGAAATTTTTTTTGTGTCGAGAGCTCTCATCAATAAATAATCATTATAACGATTCATCGGCATTGACGATTTTAACGGCTCTAAATTTTCTTTTTGATAATGTTGCCAAATTAAATTGTAAAGTTTAAATTGATTCGGCGTTAAAGATTTTTTTAAACTTTCGGGAGTTCTCATTTCGCTTGTCGGTTCGATTGATTCGCCTTTGTAATACGTTATCAAGCCTGTGCAGGTATTTTCAATATTTATTCCTTCATAAAGTTGACGCATGATTATTGCAGTCATTCCGATATGAAAATTTAATTTGACTGACGCGATTAATTGTAAAGTTTTCCAAGTCAGCGGCTTACTCCATTCTTCAGCAATTTCATCAATAGAAATTCCGTTTGAAAGAGGCTGTAATTTTTTTTCCTGATCGCAAATCATTTTTAAAATTACTGCCTGCGGAAAATTTATTGAGATGCCGCGATAAATTTTGTGCCAGAGAATCGGATGCAGCTTATATACGAATAATCTGTTAATCGTCCTCCGAGCTTCGTAAGCGTCGACAAAATTTTTATTGACTGCTCTTGCGTTTTCGATTCCTTTTTTTAAGGATTCTTTCGTTAATTCGTTGAGTTCAACGCGAAAATTTGAACTTGAATTTATTCCGAACAGTTCACAGTAATGATAAGCAAGTTTTTCGCCTTCAAAATCCAAATTTGTAATTGCATAAATTCTGCGTGCATTCAAAGATTCTTTGCGAAGTTGTTCAAGCAATTTGCCTTTGCCGCGAATCGTTATACATTCCGGTTCAAAATTATCTTCAATATTTATCGCAAGTCGGCTTTTCGGCAAATCTCGCAAAAAACCTTCGGACGATATTATTAAATATTGTCGTCCCAAAAATTTTTTAATGGTTTTTGCTTTTTCGTGATTATCCGTCAAAATCAAAGTTTTTAATGTTGTTGAAATTTTTTTCTTTTCAGCCATTTAATTTTTTCACTCTCTTTGAATTTTTTTAATTTATGCCGTATTCGCGCAAATAATTTCCTAAAAAATCTTCTTTGATATAACCTTTGCTTTCCAATTTTATCAATATCATGCTCAATTCGGAAATTTCAATTTCATCAAGTTTCATTAAAATATCTTCTGAGGAAATGGAGGAATCGATCGGAATAATTTTAAATACGCTTTCTTCTTTTCCTTCAAGAGGAGGCAGTCCGATTACTTTTTGTTTAATGATTCCGTCTCCAAAATTGAATTTACAGCCTTCAATAATATCTTTAACATCTCTAGCCAAAGTTGCGCCGTCTCTTATCAATTCGTGGCAGCCTCTGCTTTTTTCGGCGTAAATGCTGCCTGGAATTACAAAAACCAATCTTCCGTATTCAGCGGCAATTTTCGCAGTAATCATTGCACCGCTGATTGATCCTGCTTCAACAATTACCGTTCCGGTTGACAAGCCTGCAATTATTCTGTTTCTCTGCGGAAATGTTCCTTTTGAAGGAGGCATATTCGGAGAATATTCGGAAAGAACAACTCCGCCTCCGTCAATAATTTTTCCTAAAAAATTTTTCTTTTCGCGTGAATTTACAACTTCGAGACCTTCTCCCAAAACTGCAACGGTTCTTCCACTTTTCAATGCACCTTTGTGAGCCGCCGTATCAATTCCGTAAGCCGCACCTGATACAATCGTCACGCCGTAATTTGCAAGTTCTTCAGCCAAATTTTCTGCAACTCTCAAACCGTAAGCAGTAGCTCCGCGTGTTCCGACTATTGCAATTCTCGGCACTTCAGATTGTAATTCGCCTTTGTAATAAAATAACGTCGGCGCGCCATCACCGATATTTTTTAAATTGCTGGGATATTGCGAATCAACGATACTGCAAATTTTTATATCTTTTTCGGCGCAAAATTCGGAAAGTTGTTCGGGACAATTTGAATGAGCATTGCGAAAATTTATTAATGAATTCGTCAGCAAGTCAGACAATCCCGAAATTTTTAATTCATCTTCTTCAGCCGTCCAAATTTTTTCACCGCTTTGAAAATGATTCAATATTTTTTTTAAAGTTTTGTTCCCGATTCCTTCGACCAATTTCACCGATGCCAAATAAAAATTATCAGTTTCAGATTTTCTCATTAAAAATTTTTAAAAATACCTCCGCCAAAAAAAAATTTTTTACAATTATAGACGATTATTTTAAATCATTCAACAAAAAAATTTTGACACGCAAAAAAAAATATTTTAAAATTAAAAAAAATTTTGTGGAGTGATAAAAATAAAAATTGAGGCTAAAAATTTGGTTAAGGCGTTCAAAAATCGAACAGTAGTAAATCATGTCTCATTGAGCGTCGAAAAAGGAGAAATAGTCGGACTTTTAGGACCGAACGGCGCAGGAAAAACGACCTCATTTTATATGATTGTCGGACTTGAAAAACCTGACGAAGGCGAAGTATTTTTATCTGAAATAAATATAACGGGACTGCCGATGTATCGAAGAGCGCAGCTCGGAATAAGTTATTTGACTCAAGAGGCATCAATTTTTCGCAAATTGACTGTCGTTGAAAATATTTCTGCCATACTTGAGACGACGAAATTAAATAAAAATGAACGTAAGGCGAAACTCGAAAATCTTCTTGATGAATTTAATATCAGGCATGTAATGGAAAGAAAGGGAACGGAATTAAGCGGAGGAGAGAGAAGAAGAGTAGAAATTGCGAGATGTCTTGCACTTGAGCCGCAATTTATTTTGCTTGATGAACCTTTCGCAGGAGTCGATCCGCTCGCCGTTGCAGATATTCAGCATATAATTCAACATCTTCAAAATCGAGGAATGGGAATTTTAATAACGGATCACAATGTTCGAGAAACTTTGCACATCGTTGACAGAGCATACATTTTGAATGAAGGAAAAATTTTGCTTGAAGGAAATGCAAACGAAATTGCAAACAGTCCGATTGCGAAAAAATTTTATCTCGGCGAAGATTTTACTTTATGAAATAATTTTCAAACAATTTACGCAATTATTCTTGACGTATTAAAAAATAAGTGATATTCTTTTGATAAGATATATTTATAGTTGAAGAAAATTTTAAATCAATTTGAGCAATGTTTTTTTTTGGGAGGTTTTTCGATGATCGACATTACAGATCGAGTTAAAAACAAGGATTTGCAATCCAAAATTGTCAGCGCGGAAGAAGTCGCGGCATGGATTAAACCGGGAATGACGATAGGCTGCAGCGGATTTACAGCGTCAGCTTATCCAAAAGCAGTACCTCTTGCACTCGCCGAAAGAATGAAAAAAGAACCGTTCACCGTCAACATGTGGACAGGAGCATCAACCGGACCGGAATTTGATGACGCTCTTGCACTCGTTCACGGAATCAAAAAACGTCTGCCGTATCAAACGGACGCGGCACTCAGAAAAGATATTAATGACGGTCACGTTGATTATCTTGATCTTCATTTGAGTGAATCAGCTCAACTTTGCAGAATCGGTTATGAAGGCAAGATGGACGTTGCATTGGTTGAGGCGGCAGCAATTACCGAAGAAGGAAATTTAATTCCGACAACTTCACTCGGAAATGCGGCATCATATGTTCAGCAGGCTGATATTGTAATCGTAGAAGTTAATACAACTCAACCGCTTGAATTGGAAGGAATGCACGACGTTTATGTTCCGCTTGATCCGCCGCATCGTCTGCCGATTCCAATCGTTCATGCAGATGACAGAATCGGAACAACTTATATTCCCTGCACGCCTGATAAAATTAAATTTATCGTGCCGTGCGACATAAAAGATCATACAAGAGATTTAACGCCTGTTGATGAAAATTCCAAGAAGATGGCGGCGTTCACTCTCGAACTTTTGAATGCAGAGATTAAAGCAGGACATATGCCGAAAAATTTATTGCCTCTTCAAAGCGGTGTCGGCAATGTCGCAAATGCAGTTCTTGACGGTTTCGTTGAATCTGATTATTCGGATTTGATCGTTTACACCGAAGTTATTCAAGATGCGATGCTCGATTTAATTGACGCGGGAAAATTAAAATTTGCGTCCGGTACAGCATTCAGTCCTTCACCGGCAGGCATGGAACGTTTTTATAAAAATATCAATAAGTATCGTCAAAAAATTCTTCTTCGTCCTGAGGAAATTTCAAATTCGCCGGAAGTCGTTCACAGACTCGGAGTCATTGCAATGAATACTGCGCTTGAAGTTGATATTTATGGAAATGTCAATTCAACGCACGTCACCGGCACAAAAATGATGAACGGAATCGGAGGCAGCGGAGATTTTGCGCGTAATGCTTACTTGACAATTTTCTATACTCCTTCAGTTGCAAAAGGCGGAAAAATTTCTTCAGTAGTTCCGATGTGTTCACATATCGATCACACAGAGCATGACGTTGATATTTTCATCACCGAACAAGGTATTGCAGATCTTCGCGGACTTGCTCCTCGTGAACGTGCTAAAGAAATTATTAACAAGTGCGCTCATCCGGATTATCGTCCGATTTTGATGGACTACTACGAA
>CAJOPN010000073.1 GCA_905236285.1 uncultured Selenomonadaceae bacterium
GATTGATGAGCCTTCGCCGTATGGAGACATTGGAATTATTTTTAAATTGTTCACTCCTATATCTGCCAAAAGTTTTATGCTGTCCCTTATTGCGTGAATATTTCCTTTGTGCAGACAATAAATTGAACTTGTAACAAATCCTTTTTCATTGCAAATTTTAAACGCATTGATTACAGTCTTTTCGGCACCTTTAATGCCTCTTAGCCAATCGTGACAGCCGTTCGTTCCGTCAAAACTTATATTGAATGAAGGTCTGATTTTTCTTTCCAGCAATTTATCAAGAAATTTTTCATTTACAAGAAGACCATTAGTCATAATTGAAGTTACATGAATATTTTTTTCAATCAATTTGTCTATGATGTCGAAAAAATTTTTTCTGACTAATGCCTCACCGCCGGTTATGGTTACTTGCTGTACTCCACATTCAGCTAATTCATCAATGATTTTCATGCAAGTTTCGTCTGATAATTCGCTTGCATTTGCGTTTGAAGCTGACATATAACAATGTTTGCAGCGAGCGTTGCATTTGCCGGTAATTGACCAATGAACTCCGTGCAAAAATCTGTTCGGATAAGTTTTATATTTTTGTTCGGAATCAATCGGCGACGGATTTTCAATTTTTTCAATGAATCCGTATTGCTCCAAGAATTTTAAATGTTGATGCTGCTCTTCAGAAAAAAGCGAATCATTTTCGTCAACAGTTCCATTGCAAATTTTAAGCGTCTCAAAAATATTCATCGGCAGAAATTCAAAATTTCCCGTATTTTTATCAATGATTCCTGTCGGTAAACGCTGCCAGCCTCTCAATAAAAAATTTTTTTTTAATTTGCAATACATAATTTTACCTCAAATAGTTCTTTTATATTTATATACGTTTCAAATTGAATTTCATTACATAAAAATAAAAAAAAATCACGAAATTTTTTTTACTTTGTGATTCAATTCTTTTTACTCTTTCAGAAAATATTGACCGATTTTATAATTTGAACAATAACCTTCGCAAACGGGAGCTTAAAATTTAAGCGTACCTGGATTTGCGCTGGCGTTATAAGCATTGCACTCATCAGTTTTTTTTACATAATTCGGATTGATTCCGCCGCCGTTGTAACCGCAGCAAAGAGGTACATGTTGTTTGTCAGCCGGAGCGATTTCGCCGTCACTATACCTGCCGCAAATCATTTTTTGACCTCCTGCGACATTTTCGAGTTCGTTTTCATCGAGTTCATTTTGATTAACGTTCTTTTTTTCTTCAGCCATCAAAAATTCTCCTTTAAATTAATTTTAAAAGATTTTTATAAATTATCTTATAACTATATATACGTTTCAAATTGAATTTCATTACATAAAAAATAAAAAATCACGAAATTTTTTTTACTTCGTGATTAAAATTATATTTATATGTCAAAAATTTTTCAGATTAAATTGTTTTGATAGTTTTGAGATAATTTCTGATTTCATCGCCGTCTTCCATTTCCATAACTTTATCAAGAATTTCTTTAGCCTCAATCGATGAAACGCTGCGGATTTTTTCCTTGACGCGAGGAATTGAAGGAGCGGACATTGAAAGTTCTTTGATACCCATTGCCATCAAAATGATTGCCGCATTAGGATCTGATGCCATTTCGCCGCACATTCCTGCCCATTTTCCTTCTTTGTTTGCCGATTCAATCGTGCGTTTGATGAGACGAAGAACGGCAGGATTGAAATGATTGTAAAGATAAGAAATTTGAGCATTGCCGCGATCGACTGCAAGAGTATATTGAACGAGATCATTTGTTCCGATACTGAAGAAGTCAACATATTTTGCAAGGATCGGAGTCATAACGGCAGCAGCGGGAGTTTCAACCATGATTCCGAGTTGAACATTATCCGAATAATCTTTTCCTTCGTGAGCAAGTTCAATTTTTGCTTTTTCAACCATTTCTTGAGCGGCTTTAAATTCGGCAACATTGATAACCATCGGGAACATGATGCCTGCTTTGCCGTAAACGCCTGCACGAAGAATTGCTTTAAGCTGAGGAATGAACAAATCTTCACGCTGAAGACTGATTCTGATTGCGCGATAACCCAAGAAAGGATTTTCTTCCTGACCGACTTGAATATAAGGAAGAGGTTTATCGCCGCCGATGTCCATTGTACGAATTACGCAGAGATGACCTTTACATTTTTCGATAGCCGCTCTGTATTCTTTAAATTGCTCTTCTTCCTGAGGAATATCGGTTTTGCCCATGAAAACAAATTCACTTCTGAAAAGTCCGACACCTTCAGCACCATAATTTGCAGCCGCGTCGACATCAGCAGGTGATCCGATATTCGCCGCAAGAACTACTGTTTGACCGTCAGTCGTGATGGCAGGTTTTTCTTTCAATTCGGCATAATGAGCCTTGAGTTCTTCCTGCTTTTTAATTTTTACGTCATATTCTGCGCGTTCGGTTGCAGTCGGACGAATTAAAATATCGCCTGTTTCGCCGTCAATGATAACGGGATCGCCGTCAGCCATTTTTTCAATCGCATCGCCGACACCAACGATTGACGGAATGGCACGAGTTTTTGCAATTATAATTGCATGTGAAGTTGTCGAACCTTGACCGAGAATAACACCTGCGATTTTATCTGAAGGAAGACCTGCGATAACCGACGGTTCAATTTCCATTCCGGCAACAATTACTTTTCCTTCACCGATTTCAGGTTCTTTGATTCCGAGAATAAATTTTGCAATTCTCTTGCCGACATCACGCATATCAACTGCACGAGCTCTGAAATATTCATCTTCCATTTGCTCAAACATTTTCGCCTGAGTTTCGTAAGCATCGAGAACTGCACGAGGAGCACTTGAGGTTTCATCAACTTTTTCATCAATTAAGCCGCTCATTGCAGGGTCTTCAACCATCATTCTGTGAGCTTCAAGAATTGCGGCTTGTTCTTTCATATCTTTTTTGTTGAGGTCTTCAATAGTTTTGACGAGATTTGTGGCGACTTTAACGAGTGCATCGGCAGCTACTTTTTTTTCTTCTTCAATTTTTTTCTTCGGCTTGTAATCTTTGAGATAACCGTCAAGATTTTGTCCCGCGAGCATGATTTTGCCGACTGCCACGCCTGAAATTACGCCTTTACCTTTTAATTTCTCTGCCATTTTTCTAACCTCCGACTTTTAAATAAATAAAAGGAGTTGACGCATCTTTTTTAAATACGCCTCCTCCTTCAATCATTTCATTATTATTTTATTAAGCGTTTCGAATTAAGCATCTGCCTCATTGAATTTTGAATCAACGAGTTCTTTCAATGCCTGAACTGCTTCAGCTTCGTCAGGACCTTCAGCGACGAGAGTAATTTCCGTGCCTTTAACGAGTCCCATGCTCATAATCATAAGAATACTTTTTGCGTCAACTTCTTTGCCTTTTGCTTTGATTTTAATTTTTGATTTGAATTTGCTCGCTGTCTGAACAAAAAGTGATGCCGGACGAGCATGAATACCTTGTTTGTTTTCAATGGTGGTAGTTGCTTCTGCTGCCATAAATGAATCTCTCCTATCATTTTATAAAATTTTTTTGAGATGTCAGAATATCTCGTGACTTCTTTTTCAAAAATTTTTATTCGCTGTGCTTTTTAATATTCCTTCTTTTAAAGAAAAAATTTTCAAAATATTTTATCGAATCAATTTGAAATCTTTGAAGAATTATTTTTAATCCAATCGTTGACCGCCTCTCCGATAATTCTTTTTCCTTCAAGATCGGGATGCAATCCGTCAGTCGTCAAATCGTAGCGCAAATATCCTTCGCTGTCTTCAAATTCGTGAGACAAATCAATAAAATGTTCTTGATTACGAATCCAATCGCAAATATATTTGTAATGCTCTTTCCAATCATACGGCGGTGATTCAATCGTTTTAATTTTTTTGATGAGCTGAGGATTGACCGGAGTAGGAGTTAAAAAAATCGGAGTGATATTATTTTCCTTGCATTTTTCGGCGAGAATTTTTAAATTTGAAACGGTATGCCAGCCTAAAATATTTCCTCTGAAATCGTTCACGCCTCCCATTATAAATAAAATTTTCGGTGCGAACGGCAGCACGTCATATTCAAATCTGTCAACGAGCTGATCGGTTGTGTCTCCACTTCTTCCGAGATTTTTAATCGGTTCTTCGCAATAAGTTTCCCAATCGTAAATAGTCATTGAAGGCGGTACCGTAATTGCTCCTCCGCCGTGAGTTATACTGTCTCCGAATGCTGCAAATTTCGCCGGTGCTTTTACTTTGAATGAAACCGAATCGGATTCTTCAGACCATTCCGAAAGTGCAAATCCAAATCTTGACATGGCTTTTACTCGCCAATAATAATTTCCGCCTTCATTTACGGGATTTTGATCGTAATAATCATACACGTCATCATTTTCTTTTCGTTCGGCATTATAATTTCTTAAAACTTCGCCATCTTTCAAAAGTTGAATTTGATAATAATCCGCGTTGTGTTTCGGAATCCATGAATAAACTGGATAAAGCGGTGCGGAATCCATTTTATCAAACTCGGTTGTCGTCTTGACTTTTGAAGGATTTGTTTCGGTTTCAGTTATCGTCACGTCTTCACGGATTATATTGTTGTCGAAATCAAGCGCATCAACTTTAAAAATTTTTGCAACATTGTTTACCGCAATTTCAATTCCGTTTATGTAAGTTATATATTCTTCATCGTCAAAAGTGACTTTATATTTCACGGCATAAGGGACAATTTTCCATGAAAGTCTGATAATCGTGAATGACGGCGGAACTTCTTCAAGCATTTGTTTTGATTTTTCTTCCAAATTTTTATCCGAAATTGCCTCAGAAGATTTTACAGGCTCGGAATCAGATTCGGGACTTGCAGAAATATTTGATTTTGCAGTCTTGACAGGTGAAGTCGGTGAGCGTGAAGGCGGCTTGCCATCATCAGCCAAAGTCATTGCCGCCGTCATCAAGAAAACAAAAAACGTCAAGAGCAAAGACATTATTCTAATCATGCCAATTCCTCCCAACGTTGATATAATTCATCTATCTCATTAATTTTATTTTCATGATCCTCAGCGAGTTTTTTTAATTTGTCGCCGTCAATTTCATTATTGATTTCATGTTCAATCATTTTTAATTCCAATTCCGCCATTTTTATTTGTACTTCCAATTTTTCGATATTTTGATTATTCGATTTTGAAATTTTTTTGTTCGTCGATTTATTTTGAGATTCTTCGATTGATTTTGATTTGTTTTTTTCAATGATCGGTTCGACGTGGTTAAATTCTACAACGCGATTTGTTACTTTGTCAAGCAAATATCTGTCGTGAGTTACAATTAAAACAGTACCTTCAAAATTTTCAAGCGCAGTTTCGATAGCCTCGCGAGCCGACAAATCCAAATGATTGGTAGGTTCGTCAAGCAATAAAAAATTTGCGCCGGTCAAAATTAATTTAGCCAACGCCACACGAGTTTTTTCGCCGCCGCTCATTGATGAAATTTTTTTCTCCGCAACTTCGGAATAAATTTCAAGTCTCGCAAGTTCGGAACGTGCCTTCTCAATCGTAATTCCAAATTCATTGATAAGTTCGTCAATCGGTGTCAAATCATTGTTAAGTTCTTCATGTCCTTGAGATAAATAACCGATTTTAACGCGATTGCCGATTTTAATTTCGCCGCTGTCTGCTTTTAAATCTCCGACGAGCAATTTTAAAAATGTTGATTTTCCAACTCCGTTTCTTCCGATTAATCCGACTCTCTCCGTTTTGCGAATTTCCAAATTAAAATTCTTGATGATATTTTTGAAATTGAGATTTTCAACAGTCAAAACTCTGTCAGCAGTCTCGGTTGAATCGCTCAAATTAATTTTAAACGAATCATTTGATGGCGGTTTTTCAAGCCTTTCCATTCTGTCCAAAATTGTTTGACGACCGCGAGCCTGTTTTGCTTTGATTCCTGCCTTATTTCGTCTGATATATTCTTCAATTTTTGCAATTTCTTCCTGCTGCTTTTCGTATGCTTTCAACTCGGATTGACGGCGTTCGGTCTTGAGACTCACAAATTTTTCATAATTGCCGACGTAAAGAGTTGCATGAAGATTTTCAATATCAATGATTTTGTCAACGCAATTCTGCAAAAAATGCCTGTCGTGAGTTACTGCCAAAACCGTGCCTTTGTAAGTTTTGACAAAGTTTTCAAGAAAATCAATCGCGTAAATATCAAGATGATTCGTCGGCTCGTCGAGAAGTAAAATTCTCGGTTCGGCAATCAATGCTTTTGCGAGTGCAATTTTTGCAGTTTCGCCGCCGCTGAATTCATTCGGATTTTTTAAAAGTTCATTTTCATTGAAACCGAGTCCGAACAAAATTTTTTTTGCCTCAAATTCCCTGATTTCACCGACCGCCAATAATTCATCAAGCAATTTTTTTTCATTAAAAACAGGAATTTGTTCGGCATACCCCAAATCTTCGGCATGAAAACCCGAAATCGTTCCCGAATCAAATTCTTCTGCACCGATCATAATTTTAATGAGCGTTGATTTGCCCGTTCCGTTTTTGCCGACGATTCCGACTTTTTCACCGTCATTTATTCTGAAATTGACATCAGAAAATAAAATTCTGTCGGCGAATGATTTTGAAAGATTTTCAACAAGAATCATAATTCATTACTTCAAAAAATAATTATAAATAACGATACCAATGACACCGGGTATCCCGAAAATTCCTGCAACGAGACTGTTAATTAAAGTGATTTTTAAGGTCATCAAGCCTGTCCAATTTATCGCATAAAGCATCGCCGCACCTATCAAAGCATTTACGACGAGTTTAAACAAAATTTGAATTGGCAGCGTCAAAATATTTACAATCGTAACAAGAACAATCACGCCGATAATTGCGCCGGCGATACATTCAATGGTTTCAATATTCATAAAAAAATTTTTCTCCTTAAAAAAATCAACTGATGAGTACGCGATTTTCAATAGCCTTTGCGATCGTCAAACTGTCAGTACTTGAAAAATCTGTTCCGATCGGAAGACCGCGAGCGAGTTTTGTAACGCGAAGACCTGCAGGACTTAATAAACGCGAGATAAATAACGCCGTTGCATCTCCTTCAACAGTCGGCTCAAATGCAATAATAATTTCTTTGACGGCTGAATCCCCCACTCTTCTTACGAGTTCACGAAGATGAATATTTTCCTGCGTGA
>CAJOPN010000074.1 GCA_905236285.1 uncultured Selenomonadaceae bacterium
AAAAAAATCCTTCAGACTGATTGCGAAATTAAAATAAATTGCGTGCCGATAGTCGGAGTGAATGAAAATGAAATTTTTAAAATTGTCGAACTTGCCAAAAATCACGAAATAAAAATCAGATTTATCGAACTTATGCCGATCGGCTGTGCAGTAAATTTTAAAGGAATTTCGACGAATAAAATAAAAAATTTGATTGAAAAAAATTTCGGCGAATTAAAAACGATGGAGAAAAAAAATTTACAAGGACCGGCAGAATATTTTCAAATAAAAAATTTTCGCGGACAAATCGGATTTATAGACGCGCTCGAACATAAATTTTGCTCTTCATGCAATCGTGTTCGTCTTACATCGGACGGCTTTTTAAAATTGTGCCTCAACTCAAATGAAGGCTTGAATTTAAAAAATTTGTTGAGAAATAATTTTTCTGAAGATGAAATTTTTGCAAAGATTCAAGAAACGATTTATAATAAGCCGCGTGAACATCATTTTGAAAAAAATATCGACGAAACAAAAATGTATCGAATAGGTGGTTGAAATGGGAAAAATAAAAGCAATCTGCATAAGCGAGAAACGCGGCACCAAAAAATATCAAGTTGAATCGGCAAAATTTGTTACTGAATACGGAATTGAAGGCGATGCACACGCAGGAAATTGGCATCGTCAAGTGAGTTTGCTCGGACTTGAAGAAATTGAAAATTTTCGGAAGCGAGGCGGCAATGTAAAATTCGGCGACTTCGGAGAAAATATTGTTGCGGACGAATTTGAATTTAAAAAACTGCCGATCGGAACTAGATTAAAAAGCGGTGAAATTTTTTTGGAGATAACACAAATAGGCAAGGAATGTCATGCACATTGCGAAATTTATAAACAAGTCGGAGATTGTATCATGCCGCGTGAAGGAGTATTTGCAAGAGTATTGCACGGCGGAAATTTAAAAATCGGCGACGAATTAAAAATTACCGATGAAAATATATCGTTGGACGCGGCGATAATTACATCAAGCGACAGAAGTTTTTCAGGAGAAAGAGAAGATTTAAGCGGACCGAAGATTGAAGAAATTCTGACAGCAGAAGGTTATAAAGTCATTGAAAAAATAATTTTGCCTGATGAAAAAGAAAAATTGTCTGCACAGATGAAAAAATTTGCGGATATGGGAATCGGATTAATTTTAACGACAGGCGGCACGGGATTTTCAATAAGAGACGTAACACCTGAGGCAACTCAAGAAGTCTGCACGAGAATGACACCGGGAATTTCTGAAGCGATGAGAGCCGAATCAATGAAATTTACTCCGCGTGCAATGCTTTCAAGAGCCGTTTCGGGAATTTGCAAAAGAAGTTTGATTGTAAATTTACCGGGAAGTGTCAAAGCAGTTGAACAATGTTTAAAAATAATTTTGCCGACGCTCAAACACGGAATCGAAATTTTGCGCGGCGAAACTCAAAATTGCGGTGGAAAATGATAAAATTATCGGATCATTTCAATTATAGAAGATTATTTCAATTCACAATGCCGTCAATTTCAATGCTTTTGTTTTTGTCGATTTACGGAATAGTTGACGGATATTTTGTTTCAAATTACGTCGGAAAAATTTCATTCAGCGCATTGAATTTTATAATGCCGTTTTTAATGTTTTTGGGATTCATCGGTTTTTTATTCGGCAGCGGCGGAAGTGCATTAATTGCGAAAACTCTCGGCGAAGGCAATCGAATCAAAGCCAACAAAATTTTTTCTCTGCTGATTTATGTTTCAATCGTTATCGGAATTTTTTTTACTGTTTTCGGATATAATTTTCTGCCGACGATTTCCAAATTTCTCGGTGCAGAAGGTGAAATGCTTGAACAAAGCATAAATTACGGACAAATTGTAATTTTGGCGTTGGCTTTCGATATTTTGCAAGTTGAATTTCAAACGCTTTTTATTACTGCCGAGAAACCAAATTACGGATTTTATATGACGGTCGTCGCAGGATTAATAAATATTTTTTTGGACGCAGTTTTTATTGTCGGATTTGATTTCGGAATTGAAGGAGCGGCGGCGGCAACTGCAATCAGTCAAATTATCGGCGGAACTGTTCCTTTGATGTATTTCAGCCGAAAAAATTCAAGTCTTTTGAGATTGACGGAAACAAATTTTGATTTAAAAATTTTATTCAAAACGATTACGAACGGCGCATCTGAATTGATGTCGGATATTTCAATGTCAGTTGTCTGCACTCTTTATAATGTTCAGCTTTTAAAATATGCAGGTGAGGACGGAGTTGCGGCATTCGGAATTATTATGTATATGGGATTCATGTTTCAATCGATTTTTATCGGCTTTTCAATCGGAACTGCTCCCGTCATCAGTTATCATTTCGGCGCGAAAAATTATTTTGAATTGAAAAATTTATTGCGGAAATCTTTTGTAATCACGGGAATTTTCGGCTTGATGATGTTTTTGACTGCCGAGATTTTTTCGGACAACTTCGCAAAAATATTTATCGGTTATGATGAAAATCTTTTGGATATGACAGTTTATGCCTTCAGAATTTATTCTTTTGCATTTTTATTTTCGGGATTTACAATTTTCACCTCGTCATTTTTCACGGCACTCAATGACGGCGTAACTTCTGCGATAATTTCATTTTTGCATATGATGGTTTTTGAAACATTGGCAATTTTAATTTTGCCTTTGATTTTCGGAGTAAACGGAATTTGGTTTTCAATGATTGTCGCGGAAATTTTGGCGATTTTGATTTCAATTACATTTTTAAAAATTAAACAAAAAAAATTCAGATATTGAGGTTGACAAATGATAAAAAATTTTTCCGAAATAAGTCTGCTGATAATGGCAGGCGGCGAAAGTTCACGAATGGGACGCGACAAAAGATTGATTGAAATTGACGGCGAAACTTTGCTTGAGAGAATTATTAAAAAATCATGTGCAGAAAATTTTGCCGAAATATTTTTATGTGTCGAAAAAAATTTGCCGTTCATTGAAAAATTGGCTGACAAATACAAATTGAAAATAATTTGCGACGAAATAAAAAAATGCGGACCGATGAGCGGAATTTTAAGCGGATTGAAAAAAATTTCAACGGAATATGCTTTAACGGTGTCATGTGATATGCCGTTTTTTGATTTTAAAAAAATTTTGCCTTTGCTCAATGAAATTACAGACGAAAAAGTTATTATGTATCGAAGACAGCCGCTCGCCGCAATTTATCATAAATCCATGATTAAAAATTTTTCTGAATCGCTCAATAACGGTCAAAGGAAATTGCAAATTGAAATTGAAAAAGTTAATCATAAAATAATTGATTTTGAATCGGAAATTTTTTTTAATGTAAATAATTTTTCGGATTTAAAATTGGCACTCGGACGAACGGAAAACATGAAACGAAAAATTTCAATAATATCAATCGTTGCACCTTCAAGCGGCACAGGCAAAACAACGTTCATTGAAAAAATAATTGCGGAATTGAAAAAAAATAAAATTCGTGTCGGAGTGGTGAAAAGTGATGCTCACAAGATAAAATTTGATGTTGAAGGAAAAGATTCATGGAGATTTACTCAAGCCGGTGCCGATACGGTTGCAGTTGTTTCAAACGAAGGATATTTTATTTCATCGAATCAAAGCGCAGATTTTTTTGAAATTGTCAATAAGATAAGCGGAGTTGATTTGATATTGACTGAAAGCCGCACGAAAAAAATATTTCCGACAATTTCGATTTATCGCGGATTGGGTGAACCGATAATTGATGAAAATGTCGTTGCAATATTCAGCGACAGAAAAATAAATTGCGAAATAAAAAATTTCGATATAAATGATATAGAAAACGGCGTGAAAATATGCAAGTTGCTGACGCATATGAAAAATTAGGAAAAATATCGTCGCTGTATGACGGAATGATGACCAATTCGACTTTAACGGGAAGAATGGCGATAAAATATTTTTGGCAACTGGATAATGAGAATTATGAAAAATTCGTAAAACAAGCGTTCGCGGGAATACCGAAAGATTTTGAAGGAAAATTGCTTGAAGTGCCGATCGGAACGGGAATATTATCATTGCCGATTTATAAAAATTTAAACGCTGAAATAATCGGAGTGGACTTTTCAAAAACTATGCTTGAGGCGGCGAATAAGAACGCAAAAAAATTAAATTTGCGCAAAATAAAACTGATTCAAGGCGATGTAAAAAATTTGCCGTTTGAATCGGAATTTTTTGATACAGTTTTGTCGATCAACGGATTTCATGTATTTAATGAAAAGAAATCGGCTTATGAAGAAACGCAGCGGATATTAAAATTCGGAGGAAAATTTTGCGGCTGCATGTACGTTCATGGAGAAAATTTTTGGACGGATTTTTTTGTAAAAAATTTTTGTGAACGATTCGGATATTTTATGCCGCCTTATGAAACGTTGAAAAGTTTAAATGAGCGGCTCAAAAAATTTTATCGGCAGGTTGAAATTTCACATGTTGAATCATTCGCGGGATTCATCTGCACAAAATAATTTCAAAACAAAAATTTTTTATGAATTGATTTTCAAATTATTTTCAAATAAAATTGGTATAGTATAAAAAAATTTTAAGAAAGGAAAGGAAAAATGCAAAGTGTAAAAGCAGAAGAATTTGATTGGAAGTCGCTGATTTCAATCAAAGGTGCATCGGCGATAACGGCGGCAATCGTTACGGCAGTCAGCATAGGAGCTTTTTCAATTTCAAATTCCGTTACAAACAGCAATCGGATTGTGATGGGTGTGAAAAGTGAAGGAGTAGAAATTTCGGGATTAAGTGAAAACGGAGCTCGAAAACATTTTACAAATCTTGGAGCAGAGAAATCAAAGCCGCTGAAATTTTCTTACGGAGACAAAACATTTTCGATTACGCCGAATGAAATTAATTTGACTCCGAATGTTGAAGAGGCGACTCAAGAGGCATACAGATACGGAAGATCCGGCACGAGTGCAACGGCGAACATGAAAGATCAAATCAAATGTGCGCTCAACGGAAGAAATGTTGCACTTACCGCAAATTATGATGAAAATCTTTTGAATGAAAAATTAAATGCAATCGCGGCGCAAATAAATCAACAACCTGTAAATGCTTATTGCACGCTTGATTCAAACGGAAATGTTTTAAAATTTGCAGGAATCATCGGAAAAAAATTAAATACGGAAAAAATAGCCGAATCGCTCAAAGATCCGTTGACGAAATTAAATATTCCGAATAATATTGAACTCATTCCCGAAGAAATTATGCCGTTCGTTACGACTGAAGACGTATTGCCGATTGATACGATACTCGGTCAATATAGCACGAATTTTTATCAAGGCGATCGAGGCGATAATATTGCAATCGCTGCTTATGAACTCAATGATAAAATTGTTAAACCCGGCTGGACTTTTTCATTTAATGATACGGTCGGCGAAAGAACTTATTCGGCAGGTTACAAAAATGCAGGCGTAATTATAAACGGCAAACCTGAAATTGATGTCGGAGGCGGAGTTTGTCAAGTCAGTTCGACTTTATACAATGCAGTTTTGCTCGCCGGTTTAACTCCGACTGTCCGCACTCCTCATTTTTTCCCGTCAACTTATGTTGCTCCGGGTCGCGATGCAACTGTCGCCGATGGTCAAATTGATTTTCAATTCAGAAATGATCTTCCGCACAATGTTTATCTTCTCGCTGGAACTTACGGTTCAACTTTAACTGTTTACGTTCTCGGAACTCGTGCGGATTTAAACGGTGCAGACATCAGAATTGAACGTGAAGGTTCTTCAATGTCTCCTTCTGTTTATCGCGTTTATTACAAAGACGGACAAGTTATCAAAGATGAATTTCTTCATACCGATGTTTATCACGAACCTGTCAGAAATGATTAATTTTTAAAATTTAAAAAAATTTTATTTGAATTTATCTACAGCATTCATAATTAAATTTATAATTTCATCAATACTGCCGAATCGACTGAAGACACAAATCAAAACTATCAGCGCGGCGCAAAAATATTCTCCGATTGATCCGACCGTAAATAATTTTATTCCGTGTTTTGATGTCGGCGTAAAAATCGGAACTCTTCCGCAAATTCCATCTTCGACGATGTGCAGTAATGAACCGATTAAAACAAAAATTCCCATTTCGGTTGCGAGTGAAATTGTCGGCTCTTTAAAATATTCTCCGGCAAACATCAATAAAAAAATTAATGCGAGATAAATAACGGGATAATGTGACCATGTGCGATGACGTTTTCGCCACGCCCAATATTCTTTACTTTCTTTCGGCGGATTTCCTTCAACTTTGTCGGGAATTACCGCACCGACGATTGACGAGGCTACAAACAAAGCGTTGTCAGTTGCCGCAAAAACTATGAATCCCGTTACAATTTGATGATTTATCCATTTCATTAAATGCACCTCATTTAAAAATAAAAAAATTTTCTTGTCGAATAAAACGGCAGTTAAAATAGATTGGGAGATTTTATGGACGATTATACTTGGAAAAAAAGATTGGAGGCACGACGCAATCGACGCAAACGTGAGCGTTATTTTGCCTTATTTTTTTTGATTGCTCTTATTGCCTCATTTTTTTTGTACATCGGAGTTTACACAAAAACACCGAATTATGCAATGCAGACTGCTCAAAAAGCTCTCAGCGAAAATGATTTCTATACTTTCAATCGTTATGTCGATCTCGTTTCATTGACTTCAAAGGCTTATGATGATTTGACGGTTGATATTTTTAAATATGATAATCAACTTTCAGAACGTGAAAGATCTTTGTTTGAAAATTTTTATGTCCTGATTCGTCCGCAGATTGCTCAAGGTGCAGTTGAAGTTATAGATTATAAAATCAGCAATAATCTTTGGACTTTGCCTGACGGAATTTTGCAAGGTCGTCAGCTCGGAATAGATTTTGATCTTCTGCTTGAAAGAAGTATGATTCGACACACAACGATAGTTGACATAGGCAATGTTGAATACTCAGACGTTGACAAAGCAACCGTTAATTTGAATGTCATAGAAGATTATACATCAACGCCTTTTACTTTACAGCTTGAAATCGAAAAAGTCAACGGAGCAGGCTGGTCTTTCGGCGGATTTGAATTTAATTTGCTTGATCGAAAATGGAAAGTCGGCACTCTCAATTTTAATTTGGGCACGAGTGATTGGAGAGTCGTCGGAATTAATAATTATCGTGATTATCTTGATATTGTTGCTCCGACTTTAAAGCAGGAACTCGCCGATTATATCGACTCCACTCAAGAAATTGTTGACAGATACAATGCCGCGTTCAGAGTTCAGCAAAATGAATTTTCTTACATGCAGAGAACTCAAAGCGGTGTGATGAATTCTCAGCAGAAAGAAAGAATTGCATCTTACATTGAAAACAATATTATTCCGATGCTGCAAAATCGTCAACAGGAATTGGATTCGATTGAAATTCCGAACGGTGCTCTTTATCTTTCAAAATTGCGAAGAGAAACAAGTAACATCACTGTCAGTGCATGGGCTTATTACATTAAAGGATTGAGAGAGAACAGTGCGGAATCATTTTACACTGCCGAAACTCTTCACAAGCAAGAACTTGCAATCGATCAAAGGATTGAAGAAATTGTTCATAATTCTGCAATCGGTCGTGAACGTCCGGATGTTATAAATTAAATTTTTTCAAACAATAAAATAGGACAGACAAAATTTTTTTAAAGCCTGTCCAATTTTTTTTATTGAATTTCTTTTTCTAATTTTTTAAGCCAATTTTCAACTGCAACTTTTGCCTCATCACGTGAATTTTGTGCAGTGTTTCCTCTCATTTCCAAACCGCTTAAAATTTTTGCATTCGTCTTTTGTTCAATGTAATCAGGTGTTGATCCAATTCCACTTCCTTCATGTGTGCAGAACGGCGCAATTATTTTTCCGTTGAAATTTTCTTTTTCGATGAATGTGTAAACCGCCATCGGTAAATCACTCCACCAAATCGGATAACCAATGAAAATTATATCGTAATCTTGAACATTCGGCAACGGTTCAATAATTTCCGGTCTGAAATTTGTTTCTTTTTCCATCTTTGCTAAATCCGTTGTTTCTTTGTATTCTTTCGGATATTCTTTTATCGGTTTTATTTCAAATATGTCGCTGCCTGTCATCTGTTGCAACATTTCAGCCAAAATTTTTGTATTACCTTTCTCCACTACTCCGACTCTTGTATTTTCATCGGCTCGCGAAAAATATACAGTTAAAATTTTTTTGCCGTTGAAATTTGTTACGTCATTTCCATTTGCAACTTTTGCTTCAACTTTTTCATTTGAATCAGATTTTTTTTCTCCATTATCATTTCCACACGCCGTGAATATCATCGTCATCATCAACGTTAAAATGATTGCAAAAATTTTTTTCATCTTTGTGACTTCTCCCAACTTAAAAAATTTTTTTCGCCGTTTAATTTATCAGTATGTCACGCATTTGTCAATAATTATTGGTAAAATTATTTTTTTATGTTATAATCATTTAAATTATTTTTTGATTGTGAGATGAATTTGATGGGAGATTTATTTTTAATTTTGTTGATTTTTTGCATGGCGGCTTATTCATTTTTCGACGAAATTTTTACTCAGTAAGGATTGATTTATTTTGAAAGTTGATATTCCAAATGAATTACTGCAAAAAGTTTTGAAACCGGCAAGATATACCGGCGGCGAATTTAATGCAATAATCAAAAATCACGAAGAAATTGATTGTAAATTTGCGCTTGCATTGCCTGATATTTATGAAGTCGGCATGAGCAATTTGGGTTTGGCAATTCTTTACAATATTTTAAATAAACGTGAAGATACAGCTTGCGAAAGAGTTTATTCAGTCTGGACCGATATGGAAAATGAAATGCGAAATTTAAATATTCCTCTGTATGCTCTTGAATCAAAAGTTGCAATTAAAAATTTTGATTTCGTCGGCTTTTCTCTTCAATATGAAATGATTTTCACGAATGTTTTAAATATGCTTGACCTTGCCGGAATAAAAATTCATTCGAGTGAACGTACGGAAGATGAACCTTTTATAGTCGGCGGCGGTCCATGCGTTTATAATGTTGAACCGCTGGCAGTTTTTTTTGATTTTTTTATTGTCGGAGAAGGCGAAGAAATTTTAAATGAAATAGTTGATGAATTTAAAAATTGGAAAAAAGAAAATCGACCGAAAGGCAGACGCGGATTTTTGGAACGACTTTTAAAAATTGACGGCGTATACGTTCCGAGTTTTTATAAACCGCTTTATTTTGAAGGACAATTTGTCACATTGCAAAAAATTCATAAAGATGCAAAGGAAATAATTTATAAAAGAATCGTCAAAGACATGAATAAAATTCCGTCGGTTGAACGTCCGATTGTTCCGTATCTTGATATTGTCCACAATCGAATTATGCTTGAACTTTTCAGAGGTTGCAGTCGCGGCTGTCGATTTTGTCAGGCAGGAATTTGTTACAGACCAGTTAGAGAACGTACCGAAGAAAATTTGAAAAATATGGCGAGAAATTTAATTGATTCGACAGGTTACGACGAAATTTCTTTGACATCTCTTTCAAGTGCGGATTATTCATGTCTTCAGCATTTGGTTGATGATTTGATGAATGATTTTCG
>CAJOPN010000075.1 GCA_905236285.1 uncultured Selenomonadaceae bacterium
AACTTCAAATTGAAATTTATGAAAAAATCGAGGAGCTGAAAAATCTTTACGATGCTTACGAAAAAAATATGCTCTGAAAAAATTTTTCTGCAAATAATTTTTTTGATAACATTAATTTTGCTGAATATAAAAACTGCACAGGCGACCGAACCTGTAATTTTGGCTGATACTGCGATTTTAATTGAGGCATCGACAGGCCGCGTCATTTACGAAAAAAATGCCGACGTTCCGAGACCTCCCGCGAGCATGACAAAAATGATGACTTGTATTTTGGGATTGGAAAATTTGACAAAAAGAACTCTCGTCCCGATAAGTGAAACTGCCGCTTATGCTGAAGACAATACATTTTATTGGACTCCCGGAGATGTAATTCAAGCAGATGAATTAATGCTCGGAATGATGATGGTTTCGGATAACGGTGCAGCAGTTGCAATCGCTCAAGCAGTTGCAGGAAGTATTTCTGATTTTACGTATTTGATGAATCAGCGTGCCTATGAACTTGGCTGCACAAATACAAATTTTGCAAATCCTAACGGTCTTCCGAATGAAAATCATTATTCGACGGCGAGAGACATGGCTAAAATTGCTATGTATGGAATGAGCGTTCCCGATTTTCGCGATATAGTTTCAATGCAAAAGGCAATAATTCATTGGAGATCACCGGCTGAAAAATGGAGCGAGGCAGAAAATACAAATGAACTTTTGGAAACATACGACGGAATGACGGGAATAAAAACCGGCTGGACAAGAGCGGCAGGAGGATGTCTTGCGGCATCGGCAATTCGCGGCAATATTGAATTGATTGCAATAATTATGCATTCGATTGACAATCATACTCGTTTTGATGATGCAAAAAAATTATTGGATTACGGCTTTAATTCTGTTAAAATGACGAGAACGATAAATAAAGATCGAGTTGAAAAAGTAGTATTCGTGAGAAATGGAAAAAATGCAATCGTTCATGTAAGACCGCTTGAAGATTTAAATTTTCCTTTGCTCAAAGATGAAGATCCGAAAAAATTGAAAGTGAGTTACGAATTGCCGAAAGTAGTTGATGCGTCAATCAAAGAAGGTCAAATTATCGGCAAGGCAAATTTGAAATATGACGGAAAAATTTTGACAAGTATACCGTTGACTGCCGAAGAAAAAGTTGAAAAGGGATTCAGTATCGGTTCAAAATTGGTCGGATTAATGGAGCCGGTTATTTCGATTGCTCAAAATGTTTTGATTGCATTTTTTGCTTGATGAGGTGAAATTGTGAAAGATATATTGACTGAAATAGTCGAAAATAAAAAAATAATAGTCGATGAGGCGAAAAAAATTTTGCCGCTTGACGAAATTAAAAATAAAATAGAATGCGGACACTTCAGAATGTCGCAGAATGTCAAAAAAAATTCGTGGTCATTGATAGCTGAATGTAAATTGCAATCACCGGCGAAAGGACGTTTGAATAAAACTCATTCGGTTTTGGAACTCGCAAAAATTTATGAAGATAACGGTGCAAAGATGTTATCGGTACATACTGATCCGCATTTTTTGGGAAGTAATGAAGATTTTAAAAAAGTTCGCGAACAAATTAAAATTCCGATTTTGAGAAAAGATTTCATAATTGATGAGTATCAAATATATGAATCAAGATTGCTTGAAGCCGATGCAATACTTTTAATTGTGAGAATTTTAACGGCAGAAACATTAAAAAAATTTTTATATTTGGCGTGGTCGCTGGGAATGGATGCCTTGATTGAAGTACATGACGAAAAAGATATGGAAACGGCATTGTCTACACCGGCAGAATTTATCGGAATAAATAATCGCAATCTTAAAAATTTCACAACGACGACAGAAAACACGATTGAACTTTTGCCGCATGCCGATATGAACAGAATATTGATAAGTGAAAGCGGAATTTTTACGGTTGAAGATGTTCAGAGATTAAAAAATAGCGGCTGCGACGGAATTTTAGTCGGTGAAGGATTGGTGAGGGCCGAAAATATTTCTGAGCAGACGAAAAATTTTGCATTGAAATAAAATAAGAAAAAAATTTTGATTGAGGTTAAAAATTGGAAACGAAATGGAAAATATTTTTTGCGATAATGGCACTCGGTTTTGCGTGTTTGGTCGTATGGGTAGTACAAACAACACCTGATACACCGCCGCCGATAGAAAAACTTGAGCCGCCGAAAACTATGGAATACGAAGGAAATACAATCAGCGAAGAAGTCAACGGAGTAAAAATTTGGGATTTGACGGCTGAAAAAGTAAGCGTAGGAATAGAAACGCAGGAAGCAGAATTAAAAAATATCGTCGGACATTTTTATCAGACTGACGGCAGGTCATTTGAATTGCAGGCCGATTTCGGAACATACAGCAATATTACGAAAGATGTACATCTTGAAGGAAATATAAATGTTACAACGAGTGAAGGCGCAAATTTGACGAGTGAAAAATTGGATTGGGTGAGCGAGGAAGAAATATTGATTGCGTCAGACAAAGTAAAAATTTTGAAAGACGACGTTAAAGCGAGCGGCGACAGAGCAGAGAGCAGCGACGGATTCAAAAAATTTAAATTGAAAGGTCACGCTCATATAATAAAAGGCATTAATGAAAATTAACAGAACGGTAAAATATCGTTCATTTTTTTATATTTAAAAGTAATGAATTAAACGTGAAAAAATTTTTAAAAGGTTATTGCATTGAAAAAAAATCGTGTTATAATACGATTTGATGATAAATTGTTTTATCAAAATTTAAATGTTAGGAGTTGATTTTCATGGCTGGAGGCAATGCTTTTGCTGTTGCTCAGCAGATTGGTAAATCGTTGTTCCTTCCGATCGCGGTTTTACCATTCGCTGGTGTTCTTCTCGGTATCGGCGCATCGTTTTCCAATCCTACGACAATTTCGGCGTACGGTTTGGAAGGCATTTTGCATGAAGGCGGCGCATTATTCAGTTTCATGCTTATCCTGTCCAACGTCGGCGGAGCAATTTTCGGCAATTTGGCACTTATTTTTGCTCTCGCGGTTGCACTCGGTATGGCCAAAAAAGAAAAAGGAATAGCCGTTCTCGGTGCTGCAATTTTTTATTTGGTTATGCTGACAACCATTCACGTATTTTTAACGCTTGACGGTTCGCTTTTGAGTGACGGCTCAATTTCAGAAACAGTCAAGGCAGGTGCTATCGCTGACGTTCTCGGTATCAGAACACTTCAAATGGGTGTTTTCGCAGGTATCGTTACAGGTTTGATGGCGGCTTGGATATGTGATAAATTTTATAAGCAGCAGCTTCCTCAAGCATTCGCATTTTTCGGCGGAACTCGTTTTGTCCCGATTATGTGTATGTGTTTTGGTATTTTAACCGGTGTTATTATGTACTTTGTTTGGCCGGTCATTCAGAACGGTATTTTTGCGCTCGGTGATTTGGTCAAAGCCTCAGGTTATTTCGGCACTTTCTTATTCGGTTGTTTTGAGCGTGCATTGATTCCGTTCGGACTTCATCACATTTTCTATCTCCCGTTCTGGCAAACGGCAATGGGCGGTTCAATGATGATTAACGGCGTAAATGTCATGGGTGCTCAAAACATTTTCTTTGCTCAACTTGCTGATCCGAATACTACTGAATTCAGCGTTGATGCTTGCCGCTTTATGATGGGCAAATATCCGTTCATGATGGCAGGTCTTCCGGCAGCAGCATTTGCAATGTACACTTGCGCACGTCCCGAAAAGAAACAGGCTGCAGGTTCATTGCTTTTCTCGGTCGGTTTGACTTCATTCCTCACAGGTATTACCGAACCTATTGAATTTACTTTCCTCTACCTTGCAAAAGAACTTTTCGGTATTCATGTCATTTATGCAGGTCTTTCCTTTATGCTCTGCCACATTTTAGGCATTGCAATGGGTACTACTTTCTCAGACGGTTTAATTGACTTCACTCTTTACGGAATTTTACCGGGCAATGACAAATCTCATTGGATGTTGATGTTGCCTTTGTTCGCAGTTTATGCAGTTCTTTACTTCATTACATTTAAATTCTTCATTATGAAATGGGATCTTAAGACTCCAGGTCGTGAAGATGATGATGAAGAAGTAAAAATGATGTCCAAAGCAGATTATCAGAAGGCTACAGGCGTTGGTGTTGCAGGTGGAGCGGCTGCAAATGTTCCGGCTGATTTCGATACAAAATCTGCAAATATTCTCGTCGGTGTCGGCGGTGTCGATAACGTAACAGAAATTGACTGCTGTGCAACTCGTCTTCGTTTGACTCTTGTTGACGGAACAAAAGTTGATGAGGCAAAACTTAAATCGACAGGTGCAGGCGGTGTTGTCATTAAAGGCAATGCAATTCAAGTTATTTATGGTCCGAGTGTCACGATCGTTAAAGCAAACTTTGAAGAATTTGTTGAAGGAATTCGCGAAGGCAAGATTGATCGTGCAATGGCTGAGGCAGCAGGCGGCGGCGGAAGTGCTCCGGCAGCGGCTGAACCTGAAACTCCGAAGATGAAAGATGCAACTCTCGCTTCTCACATGACAGGTCATATGATGCTTATGAATGAAGTTCCTGATGAAGGTTTTGCATCTCGTGGTATGGGTGACGGCGTTGCTGTCGATCCTACTGTCGGCGAACTTCATGCTCCGGCTGACGGTACTATTTCTCTTGTATTCCCGACCAAACACGCTATCGGCATGATGACTGATGACGGTACAGAACTTCTTATGCATATTGGTATTGATACTGTTAAACTCAACGGTGAACATTTTGAAGTTCTCGTTCAACAGGATCAGAAAGTCAAGAAAGGCGATTTGCTCGTTACATTCGACATTCCTGCAATCAAGAAAGCCGGTTATCCTGTTGTAACTCCGCTTATCGTTACCAATACTGCCGCTTACAAACAAGTTCGTCCTCTCAAGACAGGCGATGTTAAAGTCGGCGATGATCTCTTTGAAGTTCTCGGTTAATTTTTAAATCTTGGAAAAAAATTTTGATTGGGTTAATTAAAAATCCTCTGTGAGAAATTTCTTTCAGAGGATTTTTTTTTTGCAGGAAATTTTTTTATGATGTTGAAATTTTTTGAATGATTGGAGGTAGGTTATTATATTGAAAAAATCTTTCTCAATACCAATTTCAAGGCGCGATTTTATGAAACTGGCAGGCGTTACCGCTCTAAGCGCAGGTCTTATCGGTAACAACCAAACTCAAGCTCAAGCCGCCGAAAATATATCGGGACAGACTGTTAAATACGCCGACAAAAAAATTCCGATTATTTATTCTGTTGATGTTTGTGTTTGCGGTGGAGGTCCTTCAGGTGTTGCTGCAGCTGTCAATTCAGCAAAAAACGGTGCGAATACCCTTTTAATTGAACGCGGCATTGCTCTCGGCGGTTTGGGAGTTCTCGGCTGTGTTTATCCTTTTATGGATACTCATGCGCCTGATTCCGATACGCCTTACCTTGCAGAATTAAAAAATCGACTTCGCGGATATGGTATCGAACCTTTCGACGGAGTCACTCAGCAAACTTGGCATAATCCCGAAACTCTCGCTCTCATACATGATGAAATGTGTCAAGAAGTCGGCGTTAATACTCTTTTTCAAGCCGTTGTTGTCGATTCAATTACTTCAGGCGATAAAATTTCTGCCGTTATCATTCAAACTATCGCAGGTCTTGCCGCCGTTAAATCTAAAATCTTTATTGATTCTACAGGTGACGCTTATCTTGCCAGAAGTTCAGGCGTTGATTATGAGAAAGGCTACGAGAAGACCGGAAATAATCAACCTCTCAGTTTTAGATTCGAGATGGGCGGCATTGATACTCAAAAACTTTATAATTATGTTGCCATCGAATTAAAAGAAGATTGGTGTAAATCGAAACTGCCATATTTTGAAATTGCTGAGGCTATGCATCGTAAGCAACGTTATAAATTGGAAGAATTTATGGCTCGCGGTGTAGAATCAGGAGAAATTACTCAAGAAGAAGCCGAATATATGCAAGCGTATACCATTATCGGCAAGAACGGTGTTATGAGTATGAATTGTCCTGAAATTCCTGTTAAATTCTCGGCTACTGACCCAATTTCTTACAGCAATGCCGTTATTTTTGGCAGAAAAATGATGAGAAATATTGCACGCTATCTCATTAAGCATTTGCCCGGATTTGAAAATGCTTTTATCAGTCGTGAAGCAGTTATGCTCGGTGCACGTGAATCATGGAGAATCAAAGGCAAATATTACATGGTCGAAGACGATTATCACAATCAAAGCCGTTTTCCGGATGCTGTTTGTCGTACGGCTTGGTTTATTGATGCTCACGGCGAAAAAGTTTCTGAAAAATTACCTAAAGGCGGATTTTATGAAATTCCTTATCGCTCACTCATCTCAGATAAAATTTCTAATCTCATAGTCGCAGGCCGCTGTATTAGTGCAAGTTTTATTCTTCAAGCCTCAATGAGAATACAGCCGACTTGTACAAGTATAGGTGAAGCAGCAGGAATCGCGGCGGCATACTCTGTAAAAAATAAAATTCCTGCCAATCAAATTGACTGGGCAAAAATTCCGAATGATAAACGCAGTTATGTCAGCAAGGGATAATTTTTGAATTGAGGAGTTGACAAAATAAAATATGAATAAAAAAATAAATTTTGAAGAATTATCCAAGGATGAGCAAGTAATCTTAAAACAAATATATGGATTGCAGTTCAATGATACAAGAGGATATAATCCGCAAAGTATTAAATATGTTGAAGAAATTACCGATGATGAAAAAATATTTTTTGATAAAAACAATTTAATATCGGCAAATCAATTTGTGCAAAAATTATATAAAATCAGCGGCAATCTTATACCTTTAAGATTTAATCTTGCCGTAAAAAATTTAATTAACAATACTGAAGAATTCAGAATGAATTATTGTCAAGTTGATAATCGTACTTTGAAAATATTTTTTGAACAGCGTCAAGAAATGCCGGATATAGTTTACAGAAATTTGGAAAATTCGCCGGATATAGATACCACTCTGAAAAATATAATTGAAGCCGATATGCGTCAAAATTTTGATTTGCGTCATGGCAATTTAATAAGATTTTCCGTATTTCATACCGCCGATGAAGAATATGCAGTTTTAATAACCATTGCAAAATTGATTGAAGACTGTTTTGATATTCAAAATTTTTTTCGTGAAGTAATGAAATTAGAGCCGGTTGCTTCAATGAAGAAAATAATGAAATTTTTTAAATATAAAACATCTAAGCCAATAAAGGATTATTGGACAAAGATGCTGGAAAATATGCCAATATTACCGTTGCTGCCATATTCAAGATTACCAGCAGGAGCATACAAACAAAAAGCATATCATTTTATTATACCGGCGGACATAATGAGCGATCTGCGTGAAAAAGCAAAATCAAACAAAATGATGTTGATGACAATATTTGAAACGGCATGGTCAGTTATGCTACAAGAATTTAACGACTCGCAAGATGTAGCGTTCGCGACACTTATACCGAGTAAGATTGATGAAAACTTCAATGTAATACCTGTCAGATTGCAAGCAGATAATCAGATCGGTCTCCAAGAGATTGTCAATCGACAATTCAAACAGTTGATAGTTTCACAGCCATACGCCACCTTACAAGTAATTGAGCCTCAAGGAAAACACTTCGATCACTTCTTGAGTTTTACTGACTTTTTGAAAGATGATCTGCTCTATTCTGAAGCTGAAGCCAAACCGGACGGACAACTCGTGTTACAAAATTCATGGAATACTCAAGGCATGAAATTGGGGTTGTACTTCCATTACTCAGAGAATATTACATCAATTTCGATTTTGTATGATGAAAATAAATTCACAATAAATTTCGGTGAATTACTGTCAAGGAGATATATTTTAATTCTTCAACAAATGCTCACAAATTGGAATTTGAATTACAAAGAATTTATAGACAGACTTTCCAAGAGAATGGAAGAAATAAACAAAGAAGATATAGCAGAAGACAACACAGCATATTTGCAAAACTTCATTTCACAGCTTCAATTGTTGCAAGGAATAAATGTAGGCACATTACAACAAATTCTACAGATGGCAAAGATGGAGATATATTTTGAAGGTGACAGAATCAGCGGAGCAGAAATTGAGCAGAATTTAATTTTTGTTATAGAAGGTAAGCTTGTAAGAAGTATAGAAACAAATGATGTCTGGTATAAAACACTTGATATAATAAAGAAAAATGATTGGGTAAATGAAACCGTCTTCTTGGAAAAACGAAGGAATAAAATGTCAGCAGAAGTTTTGACAGAAAAGGCAGTTTTAATGATAGTTCCGTTTGAAGATATGAAATATTTATTGAGAGGCGAATTTCCTGATGTTGAATACAAAATTTTACAGCATACACTAAGTCAAATGGAGAAGTATCAGCGACTTTGGGTTCAATCTTAACTTAATAAATGCGGAAGGAAATATAAAATTTGTTTTTTCCACCAATACCAATCGTGATCGACATCATATCCCCAGAAATCGACCCAAGCATTAATTTTTTTTGCATTGAAAATGTCTCGCATGATTGCTGTCGTTCGACGTTCCTCATCTTCCCAGCGTCCCTGACCGACACACAAAATTATTTTCTTTTGATTGTAAAGTTGAATATTCGGATGACCTTCCCACATATTCGTTAAAAAATCCGTCGGCGAATTTTCATAAAGCGTTTGATTGAGCCAGCCTTCAAAGAAAAATTTTGCGTCGTAAGTCCCCGACATTGAAAGCATTCCGCCAAAAAATTCAGGCTTTCTGAAAAATAAAATTGACGCTTGAAGTCCTCCGAGACTGCAGCCGACTGCTATCGGAAATTTTTCGGTCGTATTTGAATTTTTTATAAACGGCATTACTTCTTCAACTATATAATTAAAATATTTTTCCTGTCTGGCCGCTCTCCAATCTTTGTCGCCCCAGATATTCGACCACGTTTCACCGTCAACGCTGTCAACACAAAATAATTGTATTCTTCCGCCGTTAATATCGTTCGACAGTACTTCCGTCATACCAAAATTTTCAAAATTGTCGCTCATTGCATCTTGTGTCGGAAATATTAACAACGGCAATCCGCTGTTTCCGTATACTTTTATGTTCATATCTTTTTGCAGATTCGGACTGAACCAACAAATATATTTTTTCTCCAATTTAATTACTCCTTATCTTTTTATAAAATTCTTCATTGACAATTTTCGGATAATGTCTGTGCAACCAATCCGCCAAAAAATTCCAATATTTTTTGCTTTTCCATGTTGCCGCAAAATCAAAATAATATACAAGCGGAATTGCAACAGGCGTTCCGATATTGTCTACTATTCGCATTTGATATTCATTCGGAGCAGTTTGCTGAACCATGAAATTTGTTATATCCGTATCCACGATTGCTATTTTTTCATGAAGATAATCTTCTTTAAAATTCAGCAGCAATTTTTGAATCATTTTTAATTTTTCGGAATCAATATCTTCAGTCGGCAAAAAATCTTTTAAATCTTTGCTGGTTCTTCCGTCCAAATCCAATACTCTTTCAAAGACGTGTCCGAGTCCTTTGTTTGTTTCAGCTGTTCCGTAATATTTCGTCACAAGTTTTGATTTTTCAAGTTTTTCTTTGCAAATTCGCCGGTATCTCAGTTCTTTTTTCACGTCGCCGTCATCGGGATCATGTGCTATTTTTATGCACTTCGCCATGTCTGTCGGATGAATGAAAGTCGCTTGATGTCCTCCCGCTCCTATAAATAGCTCATCTGTCAATTTCAATTCTTCACTCATATTTTTAAACCGTTAAAGAAAACTTATAAAAAGTTATTACTTTTTTTGTTTCTTTTCCTGCTTCTCTGAATCCGATTTTGCCGTAGCTACTTTCGTTTGGTATAATTCTCCACAGGCTTATATTCCCCGATAACGTTCAGGTACTTATTTTCATTTCGCCGTATCTTTTTAAATTTACCGCCGCTTGTAAATCTCTGTCAATGACATCCATTTCGCTTTGTACTCAATTTGTCGACGAAATTCATAAAAGCCTTGTTCTTGCACCGCTTTTGATAAATGTCTGTTCTTCATCATTGCCGACACATTCAAATCTTCAAGCACTATCAACTTTGGTTTTCGGTTGATTATTTCTCTCGTGGGTTAATGTATATAATTGTGCCGAATGTTTCTCAACCTGTGGTGCATTTTCAAAAGTTTTATTTCACTTTTTATAATGTTGCGCGTTTTCTTGTAACTTTCTCCTTCCTTATTTTTTAAATATTTTCTTGAAATTGAGCGCTGCAACCTTCGCTTCCTTTTCTTCAGCTTTCTTATCTTTTTTGTTTTATTTATATTTTTATAAACGATTCCGTTTGAAAGTATCGCCAAATTTTTTATTCCC
>CAJOPN010000076.1 GCA_905236285.1 uncultured Selenomonadaceae bacterium
TCGGAATAAATTTATCATTGTCAGGTGCAATTCTTCAGGCAGTTATGAAAAATCCTCTTGCCGATCCGCATATAATCGGAATTTCTTCAGGTGCAGGACTTTTCGGAATTTTTGTCATGCTCGTCAACGGAAATTCTTTTCTGGTAACTCCTGCAGCTTTCGTCGGTGCAATGTTCGCCGCATTTTTGATTTATATTCTCGCCTGGAAAGACGGAATCAGACCGATAAGGATAATTTTGGCAGGTGTCGCGGTAAGTGCATTTCTCGGTGCTGGAATTTCGGCAATGTTAATTTTTTACAGCGATAAAGTTCATTCGGCTCTGTTATGGATGGTCGGCGGACTTTCTGCTCGTTCATGGAATCATGTCGAAATTTTATATCCTTACACAATCATCGGAATGATTTTAACTTTTTTAAGTGCAAGACATTTGAATATTTTGCAGCTCGGTGATGAAGTTGCCAAAGGTTTGGGACTTCGCGTTGATTTGGTAAGAACTTTTTTAACTGCGATTGCGGCTCTTCTCGCTGCAAGTGCCGTCTGTGTCGTCGGACTTTTAGGATTCGTCGGCTTGATTATTCCTCATACTGCCAGACTTTTAATCGGCTCGGATTATAAATTTTTACTTCCTGCATCTGCTTTACTCGGAGCTGCTGTTTTGACTTTCAGCGATACCTTTGCAAGAACTGTTTTTGCTCCGATTGAATTGCCTGTCGGAATTTTAACTGCAATTCTCGGCGCACCTTTTTTTCTTTTCCTCCTTCGTAAACAACTATGACAAAAAAATTTATAAAAAATTTATTTTTTGTTAAATATATCGCAAAAAAATTTTAATATAATGGCATTATAAATATTAAGAACGGTGGAGAATCAGCATGACAATAAAGAATCGTCTGATACTGTCACATCTTACGGTATTTGTAGTGCCTGTCTTTATGACAATTTTGACGATATTGTTATCAGGCTTGGCTTTAATTATGTTTGCAAAGAGCGGCAATCATGTTTACATTGAAAACACAATAGAATTTCAACGCGCATGTGAAGTTTTGCATCATATCGTTTTCAAACATATTCAAACTGATGAAGAAAACGAAATTGAATATTGGCTGATCGGACTTCTTGCTCCCGAAAAAAATTATATAATGGTGCAGAGAGAAAATCATGTAATTTTTACATACGGAAATCAAACACTTGCCGAAACGGCGCGTCAAGATTTTGAAGAGTCAAAGCAAAATGATCAAGTCGTCGGAAAAGATTTCACGGACATAAATACTTTGGACAATGATTTTGTCTGCATTGAAAAACATATAATTGACAATACGGAATATTGGCTGTATTTCGTGACGGAAAAATCATATAACAATAAAGATGCTGCACTTGAATCGGCAATCGAACGCACGGGATATTTTATAGTTGTTTCGCTGATTGCATTCGTATTTTTAAGCAGTTGGTTGTTGGCAAGATTTATTCTGCGCAATATTTTGCAGCCTTTAAACAAGTTAAGAGATGGCGCAATCAAAATTCGTGAAGGAGATTTAAATTTACAGCTTGAGCATAATTCAGATGATGAAATTAAACCGGTTATCGAAGCATTTAATTTGATGGTTCAAAAATTATCTGATTCACTGCAGGAAAGAAAACGTCAAGAAGAAAATCGAAAAGAATTGGTAGCGAGTATTTCACATGATTTACGAACACCTTTGACGACAATTAAAGCATATATTGAAGGTTTGATTGATAACGTTGCAAATTCTCCTGCAAAACGAGACAGATATTTCAAAGTCATCAAAAAAAATGTCGATGAACTCAATAACATGATTGAAGAATTATTTCTGTTTTCAAAAATTTCATTGGGTGAAAAAGCAATTCCTCTCGAAAAGATTAACTTGAAAGAAATGCTTGAATTTTTCGTGTCTGAAAATGATTATGCTTGGAAAAAGGCGGGAGCAACAGTCACATTGAAAGCCGAAGAAAATATTTTTATAATGGGCAGTTATCTTTTGCTCGAAAGAATACTTTCAAATATAATCGGCAATAGTATAAAATATAAGCCTGAATATGAAATTGACTGCTATATAAAATTGATAGGCAGAAATATGATTGCAATATTGAGCATAGCGGATAACGGTGCAGGAGTTCCGGAAGAATCTCTTGAAAGATTGATTGAACCTTTTTATCGAACCGATAAAGCAAGAAGTCGAACGGAAGACGGGACAGGCTTGGGACTTTCAATCGCGTCAAGAGCAGTTGAAATGATGAAAGGAAAAATGAAAATTGAAAATGTTAAGCCGCACGGTTTGATAGTTATTATTGAACTGCCGATTTTAAAGAAGGAGGAAGAAAATGAATCAAAAAGTACTGATAATTGAAGACGATCCCGATATTTCGGCGATTGAAAAGGATTATTTGGAATTAAACGGTTATGAAGTGATGATAGCCGAAACGGGACCTGTCGGAATGGAAAAGGCATTGAATGAAAATTACAATTTGATAATTTTGGATATAATGCTGCCTGGAATGGATGGATTTGAAATTTGCCGAAATCTTCGCGACAAACTCGATATACCGATAATGATGTTGACGGCGAGAAAAACTGATTTGGATAAAATACGCGGCTTGGGATTCGGTGCTGACGATTACATGGAAAAACCTTTTTCGCCGAGTGTCCTTGTTGCAAAAGTTAAATCTCAGCTTGCACAATACAATCGTTTAAAAAATCCTGCCAACAGCGAAACTCAAAAATTAATGATAGGAAATATAACACTTGAAGCGAATACTCACAGAGTTTTTGTCGGACGATCTGAAAAAATTTTGCCTAACAAAGAATTTCAACTGTTGGAATTTTTGATGACAAATGCAGATGTTGTCTTCAGCCGCGAAACTTTATACGATCGAATATGGGGAATGGAATCAATGGGAAATACTTCAACAATTCCGGTTCATATAAATCGACTTCGCGAAGCAATAGAGGAAGATCCGGCAAATCCGAAACATTTAATAACGGTCTGGGGAGTCGGTTACAAATTTCGTCCTTGAAATTAATTTGAAAATATGTTATCCTTGCCAAATATTTGGGAGGTTTTTTGATGAATATATTAAAGACGACAATTTTGATGGCACTTTTAACAGGATTGATGATTGCGATAGGCGGAGCAGTCGGAGGTTCAAGCGGTGCAATTATTATGTTTGTAATTTCAATCGGAATGAATTTTTTCAGTTATTGGTTCAGCGATTCAATGGTTTTAAAAATGTATGATGCAAAACAAGTTGATTCAAATTCTTCGCCGCAGCTTTATAATTTGATTGAAAAGCTCGCGAAAAATGCAAATCTTCCGATGCCGAGAGTTTATATAATTAACAGCGATGTTCCTAATGCTTTTGCGACCGGCAGAAATCCTGAACATGCAGCGGTAGCGGTAACGACAGGAATAATGCAGGCACTTGATTATAATGAAATAAGCGGCGTACTCGGTCACGAACTTGCTCACGTCAAGCACAGGGATATTTTAATTTCAACTGTTGCCGCGTCGATTGCCGGAGTAATTTCAATGATTGCGAATATTGCACAATGGGCGGCGATTTTCGGAACACGTTCTGATGACGAAGAAAACGGCGGAATTTTTGGGACGCTTTTCACAATAATTATTGCTCCGATTGCGGCAACTTTAATTCAACTTGCAATTTCTCGAAGCCGTGAGTATGACGCGGATAAAACAGGCGGCGAAATTTGCGGCAATCCGTTATATCTTGCGTCGGCACTTGAAAAAATTGAATACTATGCTCAAAATTCAGTACCTCTTCAAAATTCAAATCCGTCAACTGCTCACATGTTTATAATAAATCCACTTGAAAATGCAAAAGTTACATTTAAAAATCTTTTCTCAACTCATCCTGCGACTTCGGAGAGAATTTTGCGACTTCGTGAACAGGCTCATCAAAATTAATTTCGGAATTGCAGGATAAATTAAAGCTGTGTCGAAAATATTTTTTTGAAAGTCAGGACGGTGAATATTTGAGGAGGAGTTAAAATTGGCGGAGTTAAATCAAAAGGAAGATCATAAAAAATTGACGCAGCTGATAGATGAAATAGTAGCGGCAACTCAAACGGTATCGCAGAATATCGAACAGGTAGCCAAAGGAGCAATAACGCTTGCTAAGGCGGGACATGAATCAATCGTACAGGCGAAAATGCTGCAGGAAAAAAATTCGGATACAATAAAAGTTATTGATTTTATAACTAACATAGCCGGACAAACAAATTTACTCGGATTGAATGCGGCAATCGAGGCGGCACGAGCAGGTGAGCAAGGCAGAGGTTTTGCAGTCGTCGCTGAGGAAGTCAGAAAACTTGCAGAACAATCGCGAGAGGCGACCGAAAAAATTCAGTTGACATTAAACGAAATGAATCAAGCGGTTGAAGAAATTTCAAGAACAATTGAAACGACAGGCGAAATCAGCGAGAAACAAGAGGCATCGACTGCAGAAATAACGGCAAATCTCGGAAAAGTCAAAAATGCCGCTGAGGAACTCAAAAAATATGTTGCGAGTATGCACTAAATTAAATAATTAAAAAATTTTTATCTCGTCAAATTCGTTGAGGTAAAAATTTTTTTGTTGGAGGAAATTAATTTGGCTTATAAAGATTTAAGAGAATTTATCGAAGAATTGGAGCAAAGAAAACTTTTAAAAAGAATAAAAACGCCGATTGATGCAAATTTGGAAATAACCGAAATAACGGATCGCGTATCTAAATTTAAAGATGAAAGAAATGTTGCATTGCTTTTTGAAAATGTTAAAGGTTATGAAATGCCGGTATTAACGAACGCTTTCGGCAGTTATGAAAGGATGGCGTTGTCACTCGGTGTTGAAAAATTGGACGATATAGCTGATGAAATTCGTGAGATAATGAAATTGCCTTATCTGTCGTTAAAAAATAAAATGAATCTTGTAAATATAATTCCGATGGCAAGAAAGGCAATAAATTTTCCGAAATATATAAAAAATCCGCCGTGCCAGGAAGTAATAGATCATAATCCGAATTTGGATAAAATTCCTATTTTGAAATGCTGGCCTCAAGACGGCGGACCATTTATAACTTTGCCTTTGGTCGTGACGAAAAATCCGAAGACAGGCAAAAGAAATGTCGGAATGTATCGACTGCAAAAATATGATTCGACTACAACGGGAATGCATTGGCACATTCATAAGAACGGAGCGGAAAATTTCAGAGACGCAAAATCAATAGGCGAAAATAAAATTGAAGTGGCGGTTGCAATCGGAACGGATCCTCTCTTAACATATGCGGCGACTGCTCCGCTGCCTCGTGACGTAGATGAAATGGTTTTTGCGGGATTTTTGCGTCATAAATCGGTAGAAATGACAAAATGCGTGACAGTTGATTTGGAAGTTCCGGCGACGAGTGAAATAGTACTTGAAGGATACGTTTCTACTGATGAATTTCGACGAGAAGGACCTTTCGGAGATCATACCGGTTATTATTCGCTTGCAGATGATTATCCCGTCTTTCATGTTACATGTATGACACATCGCAAAAATCCGATTTATTTTGCAACGATAGTAGGTCGTCCGCCGATGGAAGATTGTTACATGGCGAAAGCGACTGAGAGAATTTTTCTGCCTCTTCTTCAGCAAATGCTGCCTGAAATCATTGATATAAATATGCCGCTGGAAGGAGTATTTCACGACTGCGTCATAGTTTCAATAAAAAAACAATACCCAATGCATGCAAGAAAAGTAATGCACGCACTTTGGGGAATGGGGCAAATGATGAATGTAAAAATGATAATCGTAGTTGATTCGCACGTTGATGTACAGGATTTATCTGAAGTAGCCTGGAGAGTATTTAACAATATAGATGCAGATCATGATCTGGAAATAGTTCACGGACCTTTAGACGTTTTGGATCATTCTTCACCGATGGCAAAATGGGGAGCAAAACTCGGAATAGATGCAACGAAAACTTGGGCTGAAGAAGGTCACGGCAGAGAGTGGCCTGAAGAAATTGAAATGAGCAAAGACGTTAAAGCGAAAATAAATTATATGTGGAAATCGCTTAATCTTGATTAGAGAGTCCCAATTCTTTAAGCATTTTCATATCTTCGACAATGGTAGTGCCGGAAGTGGTGAGCATATCACCTGTTATTGAGGCAGAGGCACCGTTTAAAAGAGCAGTTGCGCCGTTATTCGGTAAAAGTTTACGACCGGCAGCAAGTCTGATATTTGCAGTCGGATTAATATATCTGAAAAATGCAATCGTGCGTAAAATTTCATCAGCCGAAAGTTGTTTTTGATTTTCAAGCGCAGTACCTTTAATGGGCATAAGAGCATTAATTGGAATAGATTGAATATTAAGTTCGTGAAGAGAAATTGCCATATCAAGACGATCTTCCCAAGTTTCACCCATTCCGATAATTCCTCCGCTGCAAACATTAAAGCCCTCAGATTGGGCTATTTTTATTGTATTTATTCTGTCCTCGTAAGTATGAGAAGTGCAAATAAAAGGAAAAAATCTTTTAGAAGTTTCAATATTGTGATGATAACTCGTTACACCTGTCATTCTGAGACGTTTTAATTGTTCGCGAGTTAAAAGACCGTGAGATGCACAGAGATCGATTGTTAATTTTTCTCTCATTAATTTATAAGCGTCAAGGACTTTTTCAAAATCTTTACTACTGAGAGTCCGACCGCTGGTAACGATTGAAAATCTGTTTACGCCTGCATTTTGATTTATGAGAGCATGATGAAGAATTTCTTCTTTTGAAAGCATATCATATTCATCAACGCCGGTTTTATGACAGGCAGCTTGAGCGCAATATTTGCAATTTTCACCGCAGCGGCCGCTTTTTCCGTTAATGATGGTGCAAAAATCAATATGATTGCCGCAAAAAAATTTTTGAATTTGATGAGCACCTTCCTGAAGTTGATCGAGCGGAGAATTTAAAAAAATTTCGAGATCATCGCCGCGTTCAATTCTTTCACCTTCAATAATTTTTTGAGCAATAATTTTAACGTCAACATTTTTTGTAAGCATGAAAAAGACCTCCTAAAATTCATTCATTGATTATATGTAAAAAAGTCTTTGATGTCAATTAAAAAATTAAAAGCAGATTAAAATTTCAAAATGCTTGACAAATTTTTTATAAAATAATATTATTGAAGAAATGAAAAATAAAATTGAATTAAATAGAAAGTTTGTGTCAAAAATATCAAAGGAGTGATAGAAATGGCAACAGTAGTGCAATCCGATGGCGAACTTAAATATTTTGATACATTTCAAGCATTGGCGCAATATAATGCAACAGTACCTGCCGAAGAAGAACCGGAAGAGGAAACTGAAACTACAGTAGTTACAATGACGCTGACGGATTCTGATGCCGATACGATCGTTAATATAGATTCAGATGTTGTATTTATAGACGCAAGTAAACGCAAAAAGGCAATCAAAATAACCGGCAACGATTTGAACAATTCCGTAAAAGGCGGAAAGAGCAACGACACATTGAGCGGCTCTTCAGGCAATGATACATTGACAGGCGGCAAAGGCAAAGATGTATTTGTTTACAGCGGCGGAGATGATATTATTACGGATTATGCTGCAGGAACTGATAAAATAAAATTATCCGATGAAACGATCGCGGCAGTTGAAGTTGATACTGACGAAGACGGTTCAGGCGATTTAATTTTTACTCTTTCAGGCGGCGGCACTCTTACGATTCAAAACGTCGTCAAAAAAAATAAATCGAAAAAAATTACAATAATCGATTCAAAAGGTTCAACTTCATCGCAAATTTACGGAACAGATTCAATAACAATTACAAATTCGGACGGCGATAAATTTGATTTGAAAGCAAATTCTTTTATTACAACGGCAAATGCCTCGAAACGATCAAAAGCTATTTACATAATCGGAAACAATAACGACAACGTAATAAAAGGAGGCAGAGGCAACGACACATTGCAAGGCGATTCGGGGACTGATGACACATTGACAGGCGGCAGCGGAGCAGATGTATTTATATATAAAGGCGGCTACGATGTCATTACCGATTACAATGCAAAACAAAATGATACAATTCAATTTGCGGGAGTAGAATATTCAACTTACAGCATATCCGGAAAAGATGTTATTTTGGAAACAGATGAAGGCGACCTTACAATTTTGAACGGAAAAGGTAAAAAATTAACGTATATAACCGGATCCGGTCAATCGGTAACGAAGGCTTACAAAGATTCAACCGAATATGTTTTTGACACAAATTATAAAGAAAACAGCTTTAATGCCAATGCAAAAAATAATGCGACGAAGAGCAATCTCATAACAATAGACGCATCACAACTCAATAAATCTATGACGATAACCGGCAATAATAAGAATAATATCATAATCGGCAGTAAAGGTTCAGACAGTTTATTCGGATATTCGGGAAACGATACGATAACCGGCGGCAAAGGTAAAGATACATTGGTACACGAAAGCGGCAATGATGTTATAACAGATTATAAAGCAGGAGAAGATGTAATAAAAATCATAAATACGACACTCACGGGAGCATCGGTAAGTTCAAGTGATGCAAGAGATGTTATATTTACGTTTCAAAATAAAAGTACATTGACAGTAAAGAATGCGATAAAAATCAGCGGCAATAAAAAAACGCCGCAAAAAATAACAATAGCGGATTCTCAAGACAAAGTTACAACGAGGATGTACGGAGAAGAAAGCGTAACATTAAAAGACAGCGATAAAGATACTTATAATGCTGCTTCAAAATATAATGTGACGGTCGTAAAAATAAACGCCTCAAAACGCACGAAAGCCATAAAAATAACCGGCAATACGGCAGGAAATATAATTCAAGGCGGCAGCGGAAAAGATACAATAATAGCCGGAGCAGTCTCTTCGACAATTAACGGAGGAGCAGGAAACGATTATATCAAAGGCAATTCGGGAGCAGATTCAATATTTGGAGGAAAAGGAAATGATTTGCTCAACGGACTTGCAGGAAATGATACAATAAACGGAGGCGACGGCAACGATACGATTTACGGCGGCGAAGGCAATGATAATTTGAGCGGCGGTAAAGGCGACGATAAATTTTATGCCGAATCCGGAAACAATACAATTACAGGCGGTGCAGGAAGTGATACGATATACAGCGGCACGGGAAACGATGTATTTGTATATACGGCAGGCGACGGCAATGATTTTATCATTAATTACGAAGTCGGAGACAAAATAAAACTCGGCAAAAAAACATCAGTAAAAAATTCTGAAGCAGACGGCGATGATTATGTATTTACAATAGGCAAAAGTAAATTGACAATAAAAGATGCGGCTGATAAAGATATTGTTGTTGAAGATTCAAAAGGAGAGCAAACAACTTATAATACTGAGAGAGAATATCTTGAACATTGGTTCATGCAAAATGATTTCATTGAAGAAGATAATCTCAATTCAATTTTAAGTAATGATTATAATGTTTCAGCGATTTCAACGGTCTTGAATCAAAATATTAAGAATGACATAAATTTGAATGATATTAACGAATTGAACAAAATAACCTTCAGCGATCAAAAAAATAAATAAAATTTCAAATATGAGAATCTTTCTGCATGAGAGATTCTTTTTTTGTGTATTAAATTTAGACACTAAAAAAGCCCATCAAACGAGATGAGCTTTCATTAAATCGGCATAACCAGCAGTTACCAGGTCGTTTCCAACCAAGTGATGCAAGGCGCGAAGGTGCTTAACTACTGTGTTCGGAAA
>CAJOPN010000077.1 GCA_905236285.1 uncultured Selenomonadaceae bacterium
TAGAGGAGCCCATCTTGCATTTTTCAAATTACTTAATATGTTTACATCAAAAGTAAAAATTAAATCAAAATTTTTTTCCATATATTCTTTATTTTTCAAATAATTTTCATAACTTTGAGGCTTTATTGAAGGAGGTTCAATTAAATATGCAAATCTTTTATTTGGATTGCCGACCGTCCTGAAAGCTTCATCGTGAGAATAAAAATGATTTTTTAAACCATAATTATACCTGTCCCAATACATATAACGTCCTCCGCCGCCTGAAGCGTTCGGACTTTCACGATCCGATACAAAACAAACTCTTAAACGTTCTCCATATTTGTTATAAATTTCAGGTTCATTTGAACTTAAATCAATTCCTCTGTTGTAATAAGGTTCAAAAGGTAAACTTCCATCGTCAATTCCGACAACTTTTTTTATATTTTGCTGATTATCATAAATTTTTTTCGTCCAGTTAAATTGTTCATTGTGATGTTGCTGAATTAAATTTGCAATAAAATTTATGCCATCTTGAAAATTTTTATCGTCCAATAGGTGACACTCCATTTTTGATAATGTACTCTGCAATTTGAAGAGCATTTAACGCCGCACCTTTTCTGATTTGATCTCCGCAAACCCAGAAATTTAATCCGTGTTCAATCGAAAAATCTTTTCTGATACGTCCGACTTCAACATCATCTTTGCCGGAAGTATTGAGCGGTTGAGGATAAATCATATTATCGGGATCGTCGCATACTTTTACGCCGTCAAAATTTTTTAATGCCTCGCGTGCAGATTCAACGCTCACTTCATCAAAGAATTCTACGTTGACCGATTCGGCATGACTTCTGTAAACGGGAACTCGAACTGTCGTCGCCGTAATTTTCATTTGATCGTCTTCCATTATTTTCATCGTTTCATTTATCATTTTCATTTCTTCTTTAGTATACAAATTTTCTTGGAAAATGTCAATTTGCGGCAAAAGATTAAAAGCGATCTGATAATGTTTGTCGAGAGATGCAACAGGTAAAATTTTTGATTCGATTTCTTTGCCGTTTACAATTTCATTTACTTGATTTTCAAGTTCCTGCATTCCTTCACGACCTGCGCCGCTTACTGCCTGATAAGTTGAGACGACGATTCTTTTTATTTTTGAAAGATCATAGAGAGGTTTTAACGCCATAACCATTATTATTGTTGAGCAATTCGGATTTGCAATAATTCCTTTATGACGTGAAATTGCCTGAGGATTTACTTCCGGCACGACGAGAGGAACATTCGGATCCATTCTGAACGCACTTGAATTGTCAATGACGATTGCTCCCGAATCAACTGCAGGTTGTGCAAAAATTTTTGAGGCACTTCCTCCGGCGAACAATGCAATCTGCACATCTTTGAATGAATCGTTTGTTGTTTCCTCAACCGTGTATTCTTTTCCCATGAAATTTATTTTTTTTCCTGCCGATCTTTTCGACGCAAGCATTTTTAAATTTGCATAAGGAAAATTTCTTTCTTCAATTAATTTCAAAAATTCTTGTCCGACAGCTCCTGTCACTCCGACTATTGCAACATTATATTTTTTCATCAAATAAAACCTCCAAAAAAATTATTTTTCAATTTCATATTTACTTTTTATGTCATTCCAACGTGGAATATTTAACTTTTTGCCGTAAAATTTCTTATAACTCTCGATAAATTTATTTTTCTAATTTGCCGCTTCATTATGTGTCTTCGGATTTTGATAAACCGTTTCTTCGATTGCTGAAACAAAATCTTCAAGACATCCATCAACCATAAATCTTTGACTGTCACTACTCCGTTTTCATTCATATGATAACCGAAAATTAAATAATCTGAATGAAGCATATAAGGCTTATCAATGATTTCTTCGGCATACATTCTGAAATCTGCAATATCAAATGCAGGTGTTGCATTTCGATTGAACGCTTTCACTTCCAATAAATTTTTTGTTTTATCTTCAATATTCAAGAAAAAATCGGGAGGCATTTGCGAATTTCGATTCAAAGTATGTTGCAATCAAAGTCGGAGCAATTCCCTCAGGATTTAAAATCTTGCTGACTTCATAAGAAAGTTTTCCTGAAACAATATTGAAACCTAACGGTAAATTCTTATCTTCAACTCTTTTATTATTGATCTTCCTCTTCGGATACTCTTTTTTCAAATATCCTTTGCAACATAAATCTTCAAGCATATTTTCAAGATTGTCATTCTCAAAAAAAGTTTTTATCTGATTTAAAGTCAAAGGCATTCCGTCCATCCAATCAATTCCAAATTCTTCAGCCCATTTCTTTTTTCTACGCTCAGTCAAAATTTTGTTAAGTAATTTTTTTCTTCGATTGTAACTTTTCCTTTACATTCAATATCCCAGCCGTGAATATTTTCTTTTCCGCCTCGTTTGTCTTTTATTGATTTTCCATAAAGTTCATTGATTTTGTACTTCGATAACAACAATTTAACAAACGGACTTTCGGAAATACTTAAATTTTTTCCAAAATATCCTTGACAATTTTTTTTCATACATGAAAATGTTCCGCGTGTATCATTAAATCCCAATCTGTTGCCTGCCGATGAAAATGCTTGACAAGGAAAACCTGCAAGTAAAATATCAAAATTCGGTATCAAATCGGAATTGATTTTTCTGATGTCTCCGTGAATTTTTTCATTCGGATAATTTTGCTCAAGTATTTTTAAAGCACTCGGTTTAATTTCGGACGTAAAGACACATTTACAATCAATTTTTAGATCTTCACAGGCAATTTCAAAACCTCTACGAATACCGCCGATTCCTGAAAATAAATCTATAAATTTAATTTCTAAATTTTTCATTTCAATCCAACAATTTATCAAGTCCGATCGTGAGACCTTTTAAATTTTTAACTTTTTTGCATGCGAGAAGAACACCTGGCATAAAAGAATCTCTACCGGTCGAATCGTGACGAATGGTAAGAGTTTGACCGAGACCGCCAAAAATTACTTCTTGATGAGCAACATAGCCGGGCAGTCTGACTGAATGAATAGGAATTCCGTCAACATTTCCGCCGCGAACATTCGGAATTTTTTCAACTTCATCGGGATGACCCTGCTTGTGACTTTTTCTGACTTCAGAAATCATTTTTGCAGTAAGTTCAGCCGTTCCGCTCGGAGCATCAAGTTTTTTATCGTGATGAAGTTCAATAATTTCAACGTCAGGCATATATTTTGCGACTTGCTTTGAAAGCAACATCATCAAAACGGCACCGATTGCAAAATTCGGCGCAATAAAAACAGGCGTATTAAATTTTTCCGCCGCCTCACGAATTTTATTTTTCTGCTCATCATTCAAGCCTGTTGTTCCGACTACCGGAGAAACTTTTTTTTCAAGAGCGGTCATAACATTTTTAAAAACAACTTGCGGCTGAGTGAAATCAATCATAACTTCCGGCTTACAATTTTCGAGTGCCTTTGATAAATCCGTTTCAATAATAATTCCATTCTTTTTATTTCCGCTGAGTTCACCGCTGTCGGCACCTCCAATAACATCAACTGCGCCGACAAGTTCCAATTCTTCATCATTGATTACGGCATTTAAAACTGTTCTTCCCATTCTTCCATATGCACCGTTTACAAGTATTTTAATCAAAATATTCGCCTCCAAAAAATAATTCTGATAATTTTACAAATAATATTTAATTATGTCAAGAATAGATCATTTAAATATACCAAGCTTATGAAAAACTTTAACACCGATTTTTCCAATCATCGGGATTCTTTGCATATCTTCTTCAAGCATTGCACCGACAAGAGCCATAGCCGCTAAATAAATTAAGCAACCGAAAATTACTGCGCCGAAAAGTGAAAAGACAGCAATATTAAATTCATTCAAAGTAAAATCGTAAAATAATTTTACTGCAACAGCCATTACACCTGCCGAGCCGATTGTTTTTATAAGTTGACCGAGTTCCATTTTGTAACCGATATATCTGTAAATGAAATATAAATTGATGAACGCCGCCACCCCCATATCAGCCGCAGTTGCCCAAGCCGCTCCCATTATTCCCAGCGCAGGAATTGCCGTTAATGTCCAATTCAATGCAACTTTCGCTGCCGCTGCCAAAATCATATTTATCATTGGAATTGTAGTATGTCCGAGTCCTTGCAAAACTCCCGTTGAAACTTGATGAAGTCCGAGCAAAATAATTGAGACGGCAGAAATCATTACCGCAGGACCGGCTCCCGGTGCATTATAAATTAATGATGCAATCGGCGTTGCAAGGAGAAAAACAATTACGAAAGCGGGAAAGCAGACGAAATTTGAAATTCTGACTGCCGCCGCCGTTTGCCTATAAATTCTGTCATTGTCTTTTAATGCTCTTGCCTCTGAAATTGCAGGGACGATTGAAACAGCCAAACTTGCCGTTAAAATTGTTGCAAGATTAACGAGGGGGACTGCCATACCTGTTAAATATCCGAATAATTCTGTTGCTTGATGAACTGAATAGCCTGCAACTTCAAGACGTTGAGGAACGATCATCAAATCCAAATTCGATACTACAGGCAACATGATTGATGCAGCACTTACAGGTAAACTCAATGTAAAAATTCTTTTGACGATTGAAAACGCAGATTCATTTTTTGTTTTTTCATTCGGCTTTAATTCGACACCGTATTTAATATCAATTTCGCGATTTAATTTAATGTGAAAATAAATCAGGACAATTAAGCCTGTAACTGCACCTGCCAATGCTCCGAGACTTGCACCGGCTGAAGCATATTCAAGACCCATAGGCAAAAATAAATCTGCAAGCAAAATCATGGTTATGACGCGGAAAATTTGTTCGACAATCTGGCTTACTGCCGTCGGAGTCATTCTCTGCCATCCTTGAAGATAACCTCTTGAACTTGCCAAAAATGTTACGAAAAAAACCGTCGGAGCAAGTGCAACTACTGACATATAAGCACGAGCATCTCGAATGAAATGCCATTCAATGAGCCAATCAGCCGCAAGATAAGTCAATACCGAAAAAAATATTCCCGTCAAAAGCATTAAAGCCATTGAAATTTTAAAAACTCTTTTTGCACCGTAAATATCATTTAATGCAACTCGTTCAGCCGTAATTATTGAAATTGCAACCGGAACTCCTGCCTGTGAAACTGTCATTGCGAAAAAATAAATCGGGAATGCCATTTGATATAATCCGATGCCTTCACCGCCGAGAATTCTTGAAACGAAGATCCAATTAAGAGAGCCGATAACTTTCACGACGAAACTGGCAATCGTTAAAATAAATGTTCCCTTTAAAAATTTTTCATTTTTATTTGAATTGTCGACTGAAATTTCTTTGTTAAATTGATTTGTATTTTTTTGAATTGAAAACACCGCCTCAAAAATTAAAAATTGTTTGCAAATTTTTTTATAACTGCATTAGATTTTAACATTTTTATTTTAAAGCTACAATAATTTTTTCAAAAAGTTTTGTACAAGGTTAAAGTTTATGCATATTTGACGTGCTCAAAAATTTTTTAAAAAAAAGAAAAAAAGTGCTTGACAAAAGAAAAAAGATGTGGTATTCTTTACAAGCTGATTCGTTGAGCGCAACAACTCAACGACATACCTTGAAAATTGAACATTGAATGCCAGA
>CAJOPN010000078.1 GCA_905236285.1 uncultured Selenomonadaceae bacterium
ATTTTGATTTAATCGGCTGGTTGAATGACGGAGGTGTTTAAAAAATTGAAAATCGGATTCATAGGCGGCGGAGCATTGACAGAGGCAGTCGTCAAAGGAATAGCTGAAAAATTTATTGAATCAAAAAATATTTTCGTATCGGATCACAAACAAAAACGCTGTGACGAATTTTCTCAGAGATATAAAATCAATGCTGCAGTAGGTGTTGATTCTTTTATTGATGAAGTCGATTCGTTGATAATAGCAGTTAAGCCGAAAGACGCAATCACGGCGATCAATGAAGTCAAGGAAAAAGTTAAATCCAATGCGATAATAATTTCAGTCGTGGCAGGCTTAAAAATAAAAAATATAGAGGAAAATTTTAAGACGCAGACCGTCGTGCGGGTAATGCCGAATGTTGCAATTTCGGTCGGCGAAGGAATGAGCGCGTATTCAATCGGACGTGTGAATAATTCTGATGATTTAAAATTTGTGTCGAATTTATGGAGTGCACTCGGACGAAGTGTCGAAGTTGACGAAAAAATGATGGACGCGGTAACGGGATTGAGCGGTTCAGGATCGGCTTATGCTTTTTTGATGATTGACGCTCTTTCTGACGGAGCAGTCGCTGCAGGTCTTCCAAGAGCAAAGGCGATTGAACTTGCGGCTCAAACATTGCTCGGAGCTGCCAAAATGATTTTAATAAGCGGCGAACACCCAGACGTTTTGCGTGACAAAGTTACTTCACCTGCTGGCACGACTATTGAAGGCTTGAGAATTTTGGAAAAATGCGGCGTGCGAAGTGCTTTGATTGAGGCAGTCCTTGCCGCCACAGATAAATCAAAATCTTTGTGAGGAGATGATTTAATGGCATCTGAACAAGCAGCTAACAGTTTGGATATAGCGGCGCAGGTTGAAAAATATAATACGCCGCCTGAGAGAATGCGTCACGTTCAAGAAGTTTCGGCTCGTTATAAATTGCGGCTTAATCAATATAAAGATTTAAATTTGTCTTATTCCGATAATCGAGATCAAAGATTAATGGTTTATACCGAAATTAAAGTTTTGGGCTGGGTACTCGGTAAGAGAGAAAAAGATATTTTAAAGGAAATTAACGAGTTCGCTAAGCTGCCAAATCCGTTGGGAATGTAAAATTGAAAACTCAGTCAAAATCTGTTCGCTTAATGAAATTTCTTGAAAAAATGCAGATGGATCAATTAAATCCTTATCGCCTCGATAAATACACTTTGGCGATTGCCTTTTTTTTATTTTTGTCTTTTTCGGTAATCGGATTCGGACGTAATGATCAAAGCAGCGATTATCATCAGCAAATTTTGCCGAGTGACTCTCTCTGTTACATTAAAGACGGAAATTTAATTGCTCTTGTTGACGGTAATTATCCCCTTGCAATGCCTTCTGATGATTCTACGATTGAAATTGACGGCAGAAAATTTTTCCCGTTACTTTTAATTCTCGTGCCTTCTGGTGATGATTTTGAGCTTTATCCGTTAAACATTGCTGACGATTCAATTTTACCACGTCAAGGAAAAACTTTGGCACTTCATATTTTATTTGGATTTACTTCTGAACATGCGGAAAATAAATTGATTTATGAAGAGAAAATTAATGATTCGGCGGCTGATGATTATAAGCGAAAAGTTTTTTATTATTTAAAGGTTGAAAATGGCTTCGGGACTGTTCAGCGTGATTATATGACTTCTGAGAATGCCGGCGTTGATTTTAAATTTTATCGTGATGTCGATCATGTTAAAGATGAATTGATTGCAATTTATAAAATAGAAAATAAAAATCTCTCGAAAAATTTTTGAATCGAGAGATCTTTTTTTGTTAGTTAAAAAATTATTTTAAATTTTTATAATAAACATCGTTGACAGGTTCAAGCCATTGATTAGAAAGATTTTCGCCAGGAATTTCAAAAGCAAGATGTGAAAACCAAGAATCAGCAGTTGCACCATGCCAATGTTTGACGTTAGCAGGTATCGTTACAATTTTTCCTTCAGTCATTTCAATCGGCTCATCATTTTCAAATTGGCAATATCCACGTCCTCCGACACAAATTAAAACTTGTCCGCCTCCGCTTGTTGAATGATGAATATGCCAATTATTTCTGCAAGACGGTTCAAAAGTTACATTATAAATCGGAAACAAATTATTTGAAACGGGAGCGAGATAACTTTGACCGATAAAATATTTTGCATAAGAAATATTTTTTTCACCGATCGGATATTTAATCGTCATTTGATATTCTTCACGAGTCATAATTTTTTCTCCTCGATAATTTTCAGCAAGTGTGACAAATATCATAAATGCCGGCTTTTTTAAGAGTATCAACGACTGTATCGCCGATATGTGCAACCGTGTCCGCTACTTGAATACCGACTGAATTTAATGCTTTAATTTTATCGGCTGCAGTTCCTTTGCCGCCGCTTATTATTGCTCCGGCATGTCCCATTCTTTTACCAGGAGGAGCTTGTCTGCCTGCTATAAATGCCGTTACAGGTTTATTCGGCATGTTTTCAGCTATCCATTTCGCCGCATCTTCTTCAGCACTTCCTCCGATTTCACCGATAATTAAAAGTGCCTTCGTATCATCATCTTCTTTGAAAAGTTTCAATGCGTCAATAAAATCAGTTCCTTTAACTGGATCGCCGCCTATTCCTACTGACGTTGTGATTCCAATTCCTGCATTCATCAACTGATATGCCGCTTCATATGTCAATGTTCCTGAACGTGAAATTAATCCGACGTGACCTTTCTTTTGAACGTTGCCAGGAATTATTCCAAGTTTACATTCGCCCGTCGTCATTATTCCAGGACAATTCGGTCCGATTAAATGCGTTTTCTTTCCTTCCATATAACGGCGTACTTTAACCATATCAAGTACCGGTATATGTTCTGTTATGCACACTACTACATCAAGTTCTGCGTCGATTCCTTCCATTATTGAATCTGCCGCAAATTTCGCCGGTACATAAATTACTGACGCTGTTGCTCCCGTTGCTGCTACTGCGTCCTTTACTGTGTTGAATACCGGTACTCCTTCGACTCTTTGTCCTGCTTTGCCCGGCGTTACTCCTCCGACTATTTTTGTTCCGTATTCAAGCATTTGTTTCGTATGAAATTGCGCCTGTTTTCCGGTAATTCCTTGTACGATTACTTTCGTATCTTTATTCACAAGTATACTCATCTTTTTTTCTCCTAAATTTAAATTTCATTTTCCTTCTGCTTCCTTTACGAGGCGAACTACTTCTTTGGCTCCGTCTTCCATCGTCGGAGCCATTATTACGTTTTTAATTGGTGAATCTTTCAAAATTTTTCTTCCGAGTTCAACATTTGTTCCTTCGAGTCGAACGACTACCGGTACTGGAATTGATTTGCCGTCTTCTGATATTATTTTCGCCGCTTCTATTATTCCGTTTGCTACTGCATCACAACGATTGATTCCGCCGAAGATGTTTACGAAGATTCCTTTCGATTGTCCGCCGTCAAGCATAATTTGAAATGCCTCTGCTATTTTTTCTGGCGATGAATCTCCTCCGACATCAAGGAAGTTTGCAGGTTCTCCGCCGTAATGCTTTAAAATGTCTACCGTCGCCATTGCAAGCCCTGCTCCGTTGACCATACATGCCACATCACCGCCGAGATTGACATAATTTAAATCTGCCTTCGCTGCTCTTCTCTCTTTCGGGTCTTCTTCCGTTTCATCTCTCATTGCCTCTACATCCGGATGTTTGAAGAGTGCGCTGTCATCAAAGTTCAATTTCGCGTCAAGTGCAATTACATCATCATCTTGAGTCACGACTAACGGATTTATTTCTGCAAGTGAACAATCTTTTCCGATGAATGCGTTGTAAAGACAAGTCATTAAATTTTTAACTTTACCGATTGCCGCTTGAGGAAATCCCATTGCATATGCCATTCTCGTCGCTTGGAACGGTGCAAGTCCGATTACCGGGTCTATGTACTCTTTAAAGATTTTTTCAGGAGTTTCTGCCGCCACTTTTTCGATTTCTACTCCGCCTTCACTTGAGCCCATCATCACCACTTTTGCTGTTTG
>CAJOPN010000079.1 GCA_905236285.1 uncultured Selenomonadaceae bacterium
AGTCGGTGTCATATCATTCGGTGAAACTGTCACAGGTTCTGAAGTTTCTTCAATCGTATCTGAAATTGAGTCTTCAATCGGTGTTGATTCTCCGGTAGAATCTTCAGGAAAAATTGTTTCGGGAAAATTATTTTTATCGTTCGGTGTCGTGTTTTCAATCGGAATTGTATTTTCATTGCCGGGTTCTTCAGTTTCAGGCGTTTTCGGATTAGGATTTTGATTCGGCGTTGGTGTCGGAGTCGGTGTCTGCGGTAACGGTGCAGGAGTCGGATTCGGAGTTGAAGGAGCAGCAGGCGTTGAATTTTGAATTATTGAAAGTTCCAAGCCGTTATCAAAATTATTATCAACATCTGTCAATTTATATTTTGTTCCGTCAATATTTAAAGTTGTATTTTCAGTCGATCCGATAAAATGAATTCCGTCTATTTCAATTTTAGGAAAAACAATTTTTGAAATATCTTCAATGCCGTTGAAAACAGTTGCATCGCTTGAGATTGAAATATCAAATCCATTTTCGTCCGAATAATTAAAATCTTTATCGTTGAGAGAAAATTTTTGATTAGTGCCGCCTATAATTTTAATTTTTACTTCAGCATTTTCATCAAAATTAATTGTATCATTTCCGCAGCCGGCATTTGCAATTGTAATTTCACTTCCGCCGACAATATTTATTGAATCGTCGCCTGCTCCGCCGTCAATAATTATTTTTGAACCTGCATTCTGAATTGTATCGTTATCATCGCTTCCGTTGAAAATTTTTTCCGAATAATTTCCTTCATTGAGAGCAAATTTGTAATTATTTTCATTTTTAATTATTGAAACCGCCGAATCAAAATTATCTGCATTTAAATTGACAAAATTATTTTCGTTCGGCGATGTCAAATTTTTGACTGATGAAATTCCGTCAACTTCAATTAAAATTTCTCCGCCGCTTGTGTCAACATATATAATTTGATTATTTTCAATTTTATATCCCGACAAAATTTTTTCTGATTGATAAATTGCATGATTGTTTTCAAATTTCCAGCTTTCAATTTCCGTTGAACTTTTTGAAACATTTTCATCAAGATTTAAATTATAATCGCTGCTGATTGAAACTGTCGAATTTGAATCAAGAATATTTGCGGACAATGTAATTTCATTTCCGTCAATATTTATTGCATCGTTTAAATCGTCTGTCGTCAAATTTTCTTTCAAACCGCTGATTTTAAAAATGTTTTCGGAGTTTGTCGTCAAGCCGTAAATTATTTTTGTACCGTCTTCAGATAATTTTGCACCTTTCACGGAAGTTACTTTTTGATAATTAATCTCGTCCGAAAGTTCCCATTCGTTATTAATCGTTGCAGTTCCCGTTGAAATTCCGTCAATCGTTACATTTTCCGCAATGATTAAATTATCTTTCGTATTGATTGCATTGACGGCATTAAAAAATTTAATTTCATCTCCTTCATCAAAGTCGGTGATTGTGAATTTTGTAACGTCCGATCCGAGATTTATCGTATCATTGCCTGCGCCTGTCGTTATCGTTATTTCATCTTCATCATTGAAAAATATATTGTCATCTTCGTTTGAGCCGTTTATTTTTTTGAAGCCGTTTAAATATTCTGCAGTTATTGAACCGCTTTCAACTTTTAAAAATTTTTCATCAATTTTTATTGAGCCGTTTTCAACATTTACATTTCCTCTCACTTTTTTTTCATTTAAATTAATAAAAATGTTCTTATCTCTGACATTAATATTTTCTTCGACATCATCAAGTAATTTTATCGTATCGTCGTTTGAAACTGCCTCAAGTGCAAGTGTCAATGTTTTATATTTATTCTCGCCGATTTGACTTGTTACTTTCATTGGTGAATAAGTTCCGTCTTCATTTTGAAAAATTGTATAATTACTTTCAAGATAATCTGAAATATCCGTGTTAAAAATTCCGCCTGTGATTTTAAGACTTCCGCTGTTTTTAATTGTGCCGTTAAAATTTCCGTTCGTTATGATAAAAATTCCGCTTGAATTATTAAAAGCATTGCCTGAACCTGAAATTGTGCCGCCATTTATATTAACCGTGCCGCCTTCATTTTTTATTGCAACATTTAAGGATGAAATAAAATTGCCGCCTTCAATATTTAATATGCCATCAGCTTTTATGGAAAATACCACGCCGGAAGAATTGTTAAAAATTTTTCCTTTTTTGTTAATATCGCTGTCTGTAACTGTTAAATCGCCTTGAGAATCAATTTGAAAAATTTTTCCGCTGCTGACAATTTCATGCCCGTTTAAATCAATCGTAATTTTTTTTGATATAGAAATTTTTTTCTCGACATCAATATTTGCAATTAATTTTATTTCGCTTTCGTTTTTTATTGCGTTTTGAAGTTCATTAATATTTGAAACCTCGGTAATTGAAAATTTTTGTAAGTCGAAATTTTTTAACATAACGAATTTACCTGTCCCTAAAATTTTTTTTAATTAAATTATATTTTTCTTGTTTGAAGTGTCAAGTTTTTTTTTGTTGATTTTGAAATTATCGCGTTATATAATTTCTAAAATTAATTGGAGAGGAAAATTTTTAAAAATGAATTTAGACGGCTTTTCAATGAGACCTTTGACACTTGAACTTGAAAAATTATTAATCGGAGGAAGAATTGACAAAATAACTCAGCAAAGCAAAACTTCAATATGTTTTCAAATCAGAAATAACGGAGAAAATTTTTTATTGCAAATTTCCGTCAATCCTCAAAATCCTTCTGCAATGATTATAAAAAATTCTTTGGAAAATTTACCTGAACCACCGACATTTTGCATGGTACTCAGAAAAAATCTTGAAGCGGGACGGATTGCAGCAATCAGACAACATGAAGTTGATCGCGTAATTTTTATTGAAGTCGATACTCTCAGAGGCGGAAAAATAGAAACGTTGACGCTTGTCGTTGAACTCGTCGGCAAGTACAGCAATATAATTCTCGTGAATGACGGAATTATTGTTGACGCATTAAAAAAAATCGGCACAAATAACAGTCGTGTCAGAACGGTTTTGCCGAATCAAAATTATCAGCTTCCACCTGCACAGAATAAATTTGATTTGTTTACGACTTCGATTGATGAAATTGTCGCAAGAATAAAATCGGAAGACAATCAACGACTCGATAAATCTTTGATGAATATATGTCAAGGTTTCGGACCTGTCACGGCGAAAGAAATTGCTTATCGCGTCGGAGATGATATTGATTCACTTAAAAAAAATTTTGAAAAAGTTCGTGACGAGTGTAAAAATCCAAAACCTTGTTTCGTGATTGACAAACATAAAAAAATTCTTGCAATGTCATCGTTCAAAATAAATTTCATAATTGACGGCGAGATAAAATTTTTTGAAAGTATTTCCGAAATGCTGGAGACTGCGAATAATTTAATAGGCTCATATGTTCCTCCCGACAAAGAAATTTTTTCAAAATTAATTAAGAATGAATTGAAACGTGCGACGAATAAAATTGCAGTCCTCGAAAAAGAATTGTCTGAATCGGAGAAAGCGGAGGACTTCAGAATTTTGGCTGACAATCTTTTGACCTATCAATACAATTTAAAAGACCACGCCGATGAAGAAATCAACGTAGTCAATATTTACAGCGAAACAGGAGAATTTATAAAAATTCCGCTTGATCGAAAAATTACAATTACGGCGAATGTTCAAGCCTTTTATAAAAAATATGATAAACTCAAAAGAAGTTCGGAATATATTAATAATCAAATAAATCTTTGCCGCGAAGAAATAAATTATCTTGAATCTATTGAACATTCATTGACGGCATCAACGACACTTGCCGAAATTGATGAGATTAAATCCGAACTCATTGCCGGAAAATATTTAAAAGAATCGAAGAAAAAAACTGCATCAAGCAAAAAAGCCGAACCGTTTAAATTTCACACCGATGACGGTACTGAAATTTTGGTCGGCAAAAATAATTTTCAAAATGATAAAATTCGACAAAATGCAAATCCGAATGATATATGGCTTCACACAAAAAATATTCCCGGTTCGCATGTAATTTTAAAAACGAACGGAATAAGTCCGACTGAAGAAAATTTATTGACAGCCGCCAAAATTGCCGCTCATTTTTCACAATTCAAAGATTCTTCAAATGTTCCGGTCGATTATACCGAATGTAAATTTGTAAAAAAACCTTCGGGCTCAAAACCGGGATTTGTAATTTTTTTCAATCAGCATACAATTTATGTTACGCCTGACGAATCAATTTCAAAAATTTTATCTCAAGACCAGGCAGAGTCTTTAAAAAGTTGACTGACTGAACGATGTGCCTGAATGTGAAGGATGACATCGCCGATTGAAGGAGCCATTGAAAGGACTTTAATTTTCGGTGATTGTTTTTCAGGCGGAAGAGGAATTGTATCAGTTATAACGAGTTCCGAAAGATTTGATTTGTTGATTCTTTCGACGGCAGGATCACTCAACACGGCATGAGTGCAAGCCGCAATAACTTTTTTTGTGCCGAGCCTTTCAAGAGCTTTTGCACCTTCACAAAGAGAACCTGCAGTATCGACAATATCATCAATCATAATGGCAGTTTTATTGACGACATCACCGATTACGCTCATAACCTCAGCCTCACCGGGACGCGGACGACGTTTTTCAATTATTGCGATTGAGGCATTTAAATAATCGGCTAATTTCCTGGCACGAGTAACGCCGCCGAGATCTGGAGAGACGACAACAATTTCATTTTCATATTTTTGCTGAGTGAAATAACTTGCGATAACGGGAGCTGCTCCGAGATGATCGACGGGAATATCAAAAAATCCTTGAATTTGTCCCGCATGAAGATCGACAGTTATAATTCGTGTCATTCCTGCAGTCGCCATTAAATTTGCAACGAGTTTTGCACTTATCGGTTCACGTCCGCGAGTTTTTCTGTCCTGTCTTGCATAAGCATAATAAGGAACAACTGCGGTAATTGAATGAGCCGATGCTCTCTTGCAGGCATCCGCCATAATTAAAAGTTCCATGAGATTATCGTTGACCGGCTGAGATGTTGGCTGAATGATGAAAATGTCTTTGCCGCGAATACTCTCGCTGATCATAACTTGTGTTTCACCGTTATTAAAACGACCGACGAATGCATCACAAAGTCCAATCGAAATATGCTCACTTATTTTTTTTGCAAGTTCTGGATTTGCATTTCCGGTCATCAGACAAAGATTCCTCGTGTCAACTGATGGATTGCTCATTTAATAAAATTCCTCCTAAAATAAAATCTCGGACGAAAGTGGTTTTTATGTTTGAAATATATCACATTTAAAAATTTTTGTCTACCATAAAAAAATTTTTCATTGAGGTGAATTTTTTTGAAAAAAATAATAATCGCAGCAACTCAAAGCGGAGCAGGAAAGACAACGATCGTCACAGGAATAATTGCGGCATTAAAAAATCGCGGCTTGAAGGTTCAATCTTACAAAATCGGTCCCGATTACATTGATCCCGGTTATCATTCTCTCGCGTCAGGTCGTCCATGTCACAATCTTGATACTTGGCTGATTCCTTCCGACAAGATTGAAGAAATTTTTTTGAACACTTCAAGTGATGCCAACATTTCAATTATTGAAGGTGTGATGGGACTTTATGACGGAGGAAAAAACGGCATAAGTTCAACTGCACAGATTGCAAAAATTTTAAATGTTCCCGTGATTCTCGTCATTGACGTGAAAAGTATGGGAGAATCGGCTGCAGCAATCGCTCTCGGATTTCGAGAGTATGACAAAAATTTAAATTTTGCAGGAGTAATTTTAAATCGAATCGGCTCGGAAAATCACAAAAAAATGATTGAAGAGGCTCTTGAAAAATTAAATATAAAATGTTTCGGCGCAATCAAACGAAATTCAAATCTTTCAACGCCTGAACGTCATCTCGGATTATTGCCGACTGCCGAAAATAATTCTTCCGAACTTATTAAAAATATCGGTGACGCTGTAAATTCTCAAGTTGATATTGATGAATTGATTAAAATTTCGGATTCGCCACGAAAATCAATAATTACAAAAAGTAATTTAAATTTTCAAATTCTAAATTCAAAATTAAAAATTGCCGTTGCAAATGATGAGGCTTTTAATTTTTATTATCCCGAAAGTTTAAAAGTATTAAAAAATTTTGGAGCAGAAATTATAAAATTCAGTCCTCTGTATGATAAAAAATTGCCTGACGCTGACGGCTTAATTATCGGCGGCGGATTTCCCGAAATGTTTGCAAATCGACTTGAAGATAATTTTTCAATGCGCGAATCAATCAAAAAATTTTCAGATGAAGGTTTTTCGATTTTTGCAGAGTGCGGCGGTTATATGTATTTGATGAATGAACTCATTGACTTTGAAAGAAATTCTTTTGAAATGGTCGGAATTATAAAAAATTCTGCACAGATGAATAACAAATTGCAAACGGTCGGCTACGTCGAGGCGAAAATAATTTCTGATTGCATAATGGGGAAAGCCGGCGAAAAATTTCATGCACATGAATTTCATTTTTCAAGCGAATCAAATAATCTTTCGCAAAAAATTTTTGAATGTGTTAAAATAAGAAATAATGAAAAATATTTTTCGGGATATTTTAATTCAAATGTCGTCGCGTCATATCTTCACATTCATTTTGCAGGAAGTATTGAAATTGCGAAAAATTTTGTTGAGAGCTGTAAAAAAATGACTGATTGACGAATAAAAAAAATTTCGGAGGTGATATTTCTATGGCGAATTTAATTTATTTTGAAGAGCCGCGTTATGAAATTATGGGAGGAAAAAAAATTATGTCACCGAGCGGAACAATCGGGCACAGCAGTATTATTGGAAATCTTTATTATATTTTTGAAAGATATTTCAGAAAACACAAAAACGGCAGAGTATTTCTTGACAGCCTTGACGTTCATCTCGAAAAAGACGAAATTTATATGCCTGACATTAAAATCATCAAGGATTACAGCGTCTTAAATAATTTTGATACAATTCATGTTGTGCCTGATTTCGTTGCTGAAGTGCTTTCAAAGTCAACAAAAAAATTTGATCTCGGCACAAAAAAAGATACTTATGAAAAATACGGCGTGAAAGAATATTGGACAGTCGATCCGATTCAAAAAAGTATAGATGTGTATCTTCTTATTGATGGAAAATATAAACTCGATAACGTATATCAACTTTACAACGAAATTGAATGGCAGCAACTTACCGATAAGCAGCGTGAAGAGGCTGAATTTGAAATAAAACTTTCGATTTATGACGATTTGATTGTAAAAGTTGAAGAAGTTTTTGAATGGATTTGATTTAATGAATAAAATAATTTTGGTGACAGGCGGAGCAAGGAGCGGAAAAAGTACATTTGCTGAAAAAATGGCAGAAAAAATTTCTTCCGACAAAAAAATTTATATTGCGACCGCACAAATATTTGATGAAGAAATGGCTCATCGAGTGAAAATTCATCAAGGCAGACGCGGCGAAGATTGGTTGACATTTGAATCGCCGTTCAATGCAGAAAAAATAATTTCGAAAGTCGGAAAATTTTCAAAAGTAATTTTGTTTGACTGCCTGACAATTTATCTGAGTAATTTTCTTTGTTCATATGAAAATCTTGATGACATTGAAAAAATTTTTGACGACATGAAAATTTTGATGAATAAATTAATTGATTCGGCGAAAAAATTTGACGGAACAATAATTTTCGTGACTAATGAAGTAGGCGGAGGAATTGTTCCCGAAAATAAACTTGCAAGGATTTTTAGAGACTGCGCGGGAATTGCCAATCAAATGATAGCGGCAGTCGCTGATGAGGTTTATTTGGTCGTTGCAGGTATTTCATTAAATATAAAGAATATACAAAATTAAAATAGTAAGAGGTGACCGACAAATGAAATTTACTTCAATAATACTTGCGGCAGGAAAAGGCACGAGAATGAAATCATCAATGCCGAAAGTTTTGCACAAAGTCGGAGGAAAACCGATGCTTGAACATGTAATCAATTCGGCAAAAAATGCAGGTTCTGCTCGTGAAATAGTTGTAATCGGAAACGGTGCAGATGAAGTGCGAGAAAAAATTGACGGCGTTGAATTTGCATTACAGGCTGAACAACTCGGAACGGGACACGCAGTAAAAATCGTTAAAGAAAAATTTTTTGAAACTTTTTCTGATGATGAAACGATTATGATTCTTTGCGGCGATACTCCGATCATAACGGCAGAGCTTTTGAAAAACTTTATTGAAAATCACGAAGAAACGAAAGCGGCGGCAACAATTTTAACGGCAATGATTCCTGACGCGACAGGTTACGGTCGAATCGTTCGCAATCAAAGCGGCACGGTTGATAAAATCGTTGAACATAAAGACGCGACTGAAGATGAATTGCAAATACATGAAGTCAATTCCGGAATGTATTGTTTTAATTCAAAAATTTTATTTGATGCTCTCGAAAAAATTACAAATGAAAATGCACAAGGCGAATATTATTTGACGGACGCAATCGGAATAATTCGCGAACAGGGACTTTTAATTAATGCTTTCGTCACGCAGGATTTCACTCAAATTTTCGGAATAAATTCACGTCTTCAGCTTGCAACTGCCGAAAGAATTTTGCGTCAAAGAAAAAATTTTGAACTTATGGAAAACGGCGTTACAATTCTTGATCCCGATTCGACTTTTATTGATTCTGATGTTGAAATCGGACGCGACACAATTATTTATCCGTTCACTTATCTTGAAGGAAAAATTATAATCGGTGAAAATTGTTCTATAGGTCCGTTCGTTCATATCAGACCTGAAAGCAAAATCGGCGACAAAGTTAAAATAGGAAATTTCGTTGAAGTGAAAAATTCAAATGTCGGAGCAGGTACAAAACTTCCTCACCTGCAATATATAGGTGACAGCGATCTCGGCGAAAATGTAAATATCGGCTGCGGAAGTGTCACATGCAATTACGACGGCAAGAAAAAATTTCGTACGAAAATCGGCGACAATGTTTTCATCGGCTGCAATACCAATCTCGTTGCACCTGTCGAAGTCGGCAACAATGCTTATACTGCTGCAGGTTCGACGATTACTCAAAATGTTCCCGAAAACAATTTGGCATTCGGTCGTGCTCGTCAAGTCAACAAATCAAATTGGAAGGACAAACGCAAAAATTAATCGGAGGTGAAAAAAATGTTCGTTGCAGACAGAATGAGCAAACATCCCGTTACCGTAACTTCAAATACTTCAATAAGTGACGCGGCAAAACTCATGAAAAAAAATCATTTTCATCGAATGTTGATTGTTGATGACGGAAGACTCGTCGGATATTTTAGTGATCGTGACGTGATGAGAGTTTCACCTTCTCCCGCGACGACTCTTTCACGTTTTGAAATTCGCTCACTTCTTGACAAAATGACAGTCAAAGAAATCATGCAGACAAAAGTTATAACGGTCAGCGAAGATGCAACAGTCGAAGAGGCGGCTCTGATAATGTACAATAACAAAGTCGGCGGACTTCCTGTAATAAGCAATGTCGGTGCACTCGTCGGAATTATTACCGCAACCGATATTTTAAAAACTTTCGTCAACGTTATGGGACTTCCTTACGGCAAAACGCGTTTGACTCTTGAAGTTGAAGATAAAATCGGAACGACTGCAGACATTACGAAAATGTTCGCAGATAACAATATAAATCTCGACAGTATCATAGCTTGCAAACGTGATGACGGAAAATATGATTTGATAATTCGAGTTGACGATCATCAGCCGGGATTTGAAGAAATAAAAAACAAACTTACCAAAAAAGGTTATAAAGTGACTCACATTGTAAACATCGGATAAAAATTTTTAATTAAAAAAATTTGGAGGAAAAATTTTATGAAAGCAACAGAAACAAAATTGAAAGGCGTTTACGTTATCGAGCCAAAAGTTTTCGGAGATGAACGCGGCTGGTTCATGGAAAGCTGGTCAAAACAAAAATTTGAAGGTGCAGGTATCAGCGTCGATTTCGTTCAGGACAATCATTCATTTTCGGCGACTAAAGGAACTCTGCGCGGACTTCATTATCAAACAGAACCGATGGTTCAGGCAAAACTTCTTCGCTGCACAAAAGGATCAATTTTTGATGTTGCAGTCGATATTAGAAAAGGTTCACCGAATTATGCAAAGTGGGTCGGTGTAATTCTCTCTGCCGAAAATAAAAAACAACTTTTTATTCCGCACGGATTTGCTCACGGATTTTTGACTTTGACTGATGATGTTGAAGTTCAATATAAAGCCGATAATTTTTATGCTCCGCATTACGACGGAAATATTCGCTGGAATGATCCCGAAATCGGAATTGAATGGCCGTTTGAGCCGGTAATTCTTTCCGATAAAGATCGCGATGCACCGTTGCTCAAGGAAAGAAGAGAAAGAAACGATTTAAATTTCATGTTTGATGAGGATATAAGACTTTGGAACATGTAAAAATCGGAACTCGTTCAAGTAAATTGGCATTGTGGCAGACAAATTTTATTGCAAATGAACTTCAAAAAAAATATCCGAATCTCAAAATTGAAATAATTAATATAAAAACGACAGGCGATAAAATTTTGGATTCACCGTTGTCAAAAATCGGCGGCAAAGGTCTTTTCACGAAAGAAATTGAAATTCAAATGCTGGAGAAAAAAATTGATCTGGCAGTTCATTCGTTAAAAGATGTGCCGTCCGAACTTGACGAAAATTTTTCAACAGCCGCAGTAACGAAAAGATTTGATCCGTTTGATGCATTTGTGAGCAATAAATTTAAATCTTTTGGAGAATTGCCTGACAATGCGTTAATAGGAACTTCGAGCCTTCGACGACGTGCACAACTTTTAAAAATAAATCCGAATTTAAAAATTGAAAATCTGCGCGGAAATGTCGATACGCGATTAAAAAAACTTGATGAAGGAAATTTTGATGCAATAATTTTGGCGGCAGCAGGTCTAAAACGTTTGGGATATGAAAACAGAATTACCGAAATTTTGTCTCCGGAAAAAATTTTGCCTGCAGTCGGTCAAGGTGCACTTGCGATTGAAATTCTTTCAAGCAATTTTGAAATTCGTGAGCTCGTAAAATTTTTGGACGATGAAAAGTCACATATTGAAACGAACGCTGAAAGAGGATTTTTAAAAATTGTCGGAGGCGGCTGTCAAGTTCCGATAGGAGTTTTCTCAAAAATTTTTGACAATAAAATATCCGTCGAAGCAATTATCTCTTCTGTCGACGGAAAAATTTTTGTTCGTGAAAAAATTGTTGGTGAAATTTGTGATGCCGTCAAAATTGGTGAAAATCTTGCAAAAAAAATGCTTGAAAACGGCGGACAAAAAATTTTAATGCAGAATTGAAAATGCAGAATTTTTTCTGAGCAGATTCTGCTTTTTTTATTTTACGATTAAAACGGGACAACTTGACTGCTCCGTGATGTATTGGCTTACACTTCCGAGCAAAACTCCTTTGACGAGTCCGAGTCCGCGACTTCCCATTACAATTAAATCAGGTTTATTTTTTTTCTCAAATTCCAAAATCATAACTGCAGGCGATCCCGTTTCAGAAAAAGTTTCGTATTCAATTTCACTCGGCAGCATATTTATTGCACGTTCCAAAATTACTTCACCGGCTTTTTTTACTGCGGCGAGAATTGCATCACTAAGAAAAGCATTTATTGCAACTTGATTTATATTCGCGACGTATAAAAAATTTAATTTTGATTCACAAAGTGCGGCGATTGAAATTGCTTGAGCGACTGCACGATCCGAACTTGCCGAACCGTCTACCGGCACCAAAATTTTTTTTATCATTAATTTCAACTCCTGTCTTATTTTTTAATCCAGCCGAGTGTTTCAAAACTTTGACGATATTCTATTCTTTCAAAAAAACCTTTCATCGTGTTTTCTGTCTGGAAAATCGGCACACGTTCCAAAGCATAAATATTACTTCCCTTGTCAACTCCGCCGTATTTTATCGTGTAAGCTCCTTTGTATCCGACATCTTTGGCTATTCCCGCTATATGCAAATTATATGTTCCCGTCGGATATGCCAAAAAATTTATTTCATGTCCGAGATTTTTTTCAAGCAAAAGTTTTGAATTTAAAAGTTCTGCTCGAATTTCATCATCAGGCAATTCTTCCAGAGCACGATGATTCAGCGTGTGAGATTGAATATTAAATCCGTTTTTTTCCATCTCTTTAAGTTGATCCCATGTCAAATAATTTGCTTGAACATCTGTAAATCCCGGTACAACAAAAACTGTCGCTCTCATTCCGTATTTTTTGATAATCGGCATTGCATTTACATAATTATCAACGTAACCGTCATCAAAAGTAATTAAAACGGGACGTTCAGGCAAAACCATATTTCCCGTAATTCCTTCGTAAAGTTCCTCAGGCGTGATTGTTATATAGCCGTTATCTTTCAAATATGCCATTTGCTCATCGAAAAGCTGAGTCGGAACACAAAGCGGCGTGAAATTATTTCCGATTTGATGATAATTCAGCACGAGAATTTTCGGACCCGATGAAATTTCATCAATAGATTTAACAGGTGCTTCGGCTTCAATTTTGTGTGTGGCAGATTTCGGAATCATCATTAAAATCGTTGCTATCGTCGTAATTAAAATTAAAAATAAAATTGCAATAAATTTTTTCATGTCAATCAGCCGGACGTTCTCCGCTCTTTCCGGTAAATTTATGATAACTGCCGCCTTTTCGACGATTCATTAACTCTTCAAAAAGTTCTTCGGGATTGATTCCGTGATATGCAAGCAAGACCAAACAATGATACCAAAGATCGCCCATTTCGTAAATAACTTCTTCTTTGCTGAGATTTTTGGAGGCAATTATTGTTTCAACTGCCTCTTCGCCGACCTTTTTTAAAATTTTGTCGTGTCCTTTCGAGAAAAGATAATTTGTATATGAACCTTCGACAGGATGACGTTGACGATCTTTTATGACGGAATACAATTCTTTGATTATCAATGCGAAATTCGGCTCTTCTTTATTTTCAATCGTCGCGAGTGCTTTATCATTTTCACCGATTCTGCGTCCGCTGAAACATGTATAAGTTCCCGTGTGACATGCAACACCTTTTTGTTTGACGTGAATCAAAAGTGTATCGCCGTCACAATCATAATTTATTTCGCTCACTTGCTGAGTATTTCCGCTCGTCTCTCCTTTCTGCCAGAGTTTTTGACGAGAGCGGCTGTAAAAATATGTATAACCTGTTCCCAAAGTTTTTTTGAGTGATTCCTCATTCATATATGCAAGCATTAAAACTTGTCCGTTTTCATCTTGAACAATCGCCGGCACAAGTCCTTTTTCATCAAATTTTATCATCGAAATATCAATTTCTTTCATTAAAAATCATCTCCAAAAAATTTTTTCAATTCTATCACACGATTTAATTTTATTCAACAAAAAAAATTTTTAAGTGCGTACAATTTCGGCGACGATTGCATTTGATGCCGTGATTAAATCATTCGGCGACAAAATAATTTGTTCACCTCTGACACCTGCGCTGATTGAAATTTTTTCCTGCTTCATTGCTTTACTGTCGAGATAAACAGGGAAATTTTTTTTTGCTCCGAGCGGACTGCAGCCTCCTCTTATGTATCCTGTCAAAGGCTGTAATTCTTTCAACGCAACAGGTTCGACATTTTTATTGCTGCTGACTTTCGCCAATTTTTTTAAATCAACCTCATCTGCTCCGTTAATCACAGCCATAATTATTCCGTTTTTGTCTCCTCGTACCACAATAGTTTTAAAAATTTTTTCAATATCCAAATTCATCGTCTCGGCAACGTGAATTGCAGACAAATCATTTTCATCAACTTCATAACTTTTTACTTCATAATTAATTTTGAGATTGTCCAAAATTCTCGCGGCGTTTGTTTTTTTTATTTTTTTCAATTCAATCACCTCATTAATTTTTTTTACAGGTAAAAATTTTTTCTTGGCGAATTATCAATAATATAACATAAAATGGAGTGATTGTCATGTTAAAGATTGCACTTGCACAAATCGAAATCAAGCCGGGGCATCCCGACATTAATGCCGCAAAAATGTTGCAATTCATTGATAAAGCAAAAAAAAATAATGCCGACATAATAATTTTTCCTCATCTTGCAATTTCAGGTTCAATGATCGGCGATACAGAATTTCAATCAGCTTTCAATAATGATTGTTTTTCTTACGTCAAAGATATTGTTAAGGCAAGCAGCGGAATTATGATTTTATTTGACAGACCGCGTTCAATCGAAAAGGATTCCGGAATTTGTTCGCCGTATTTCGTTGCTCAAGCCGGTGAAATGATTAAATGCGATTCAATTTCATCAACATACAGTTTCAATATCAAAGGTAAAGAATATCATATAGCTTACGTTTGCGACGAAGAAAATATTGATCATATCAAAAAGCCGTATGATATTTGTATTTTTGCCGCATCATATCCTTTCGCGCTTGAACTTGAAGACAACTTTGAAGAAATTTTCAGCAAGCATGCAAGAGATTCAAATTGTCCGTTGATTTATGTTAATTGCGTCGGAGTTCAAAACAGCGGAAAAACAATTTATACATACGACGGCAGCAGCAGAGTTTACAATACGAAAGGTGAAGTTGTCGCACGTGCAAAATCATTTGAGGAATCATTAATTTTTGTCGATTACGAAGAAATTGATTCAATGCCTCCGATTGTCGAAGAAAAAACTTCAGAGATTGCACAAATTTATGACGCGCTGACTTACGGAATTAAAAAATTTTTGAAACATATCGGAATGAAAAAAATCGTAATAGGAATTTCAGGCGGAATAGATTCTGCGGTCGATGCGGCACTTTATACAAAAGTACTCGGCAATGAAAATGTTTTGCTGGTGAATATGCCGAGTGTATTTAATTCTGCAACGACTCGCGGACTTTCCGAAGAACTTGCAAAAAATCTCGGCTGCAATTATATGGTCGTGCCGATTCAAGAAAGTGTCGATCATACCGTTTCGCAACTTGAATTGATTCCGATGAATTATCTTGAAAAAAATTTAACAAAACAATTGGAAGTAACGCCGTTTGCTCGTGAAAATCTTCAAGCACGCGATCGAAGTGCAAGAATTTTGGCGACACTCGCGGCAGTATTCGGAGGAGGATTCACATGCAATGCAAATAAAGCTGAAACGACAGTCGGATATGCGACAATGTACGGAGACAGCGCAGGAGTTATCAGCGCACTTGCAGATTTGTGGAAATATCAAGTTTACGAATTGGCTCATTACATCAATGACGAAATTTATAAACGTGAAGTAATACCTCAAGGAATAATTGACATCGTTCCGAGTGCCGAACTTTCAAATGCTCAGAATGTTGACGAAGGAAAAGGTGATCCGTTGAAATATCCTTATCACGATTTTTTGTTTAAGTCATTCGTTGAAAGAAATGCAAATCCCGAAGATATTTTAATTTGGTACGAAGAAGGAACACTTGAGGAAAATATCGGCTGCGAAAAAGGTCTCGTTAAAAAATATTTTTCAAGCACGAAAGAATTTATTGAAGATTTGGAGCGTTGGTGGAGACAATTTACCGGAATAGCGATTGCAAAAAGAATTCAAGCACCACCGTTGATTGCCGTTACCATTCACGCTTTCGGCTCTGATCGTCCCGAATCTCAAAACGGAATTTATTTCACACGTGCATACAGAATTTTGAAAAATAAATTGCTGAGCGAATCAAATTGAGTATACATTTCAAAAGACTTGTAAAAATAAAATTGATGTGTTAGAATGAGTGCCGTTTAAGAAAAGAAAGGCGATGATAAAATTGACAATGGCGGCGACACATTCGTCCGACAGAAAATTACACGATGCAATTTTTGAGGCAAACGCAGCATGTCAAGAGGCGATTGCAAAAAACGGAGCGGATGCAGTAACGAACGCAACGATAGGCGTTGTACTCGATGAAGAAGGAAAACTTGCAGTACTTCCGACAGTCGAAAAAGTTTATCGCTCACTAGATATGAGAGATTTAACGGCATATGCACCGATTACAGGTCTGCCGAATTATTTGGAAATGGTAAAAAATTTGGTCTTTGCCGACAACGAACCTGAAGGATATATTGAGTCAGTCGCAACGGCAGGAGGAACAGGCGCAATTCATCACGCGATTGCAAATTACGCCGAAAGAAATGATGCAGTTTTAACTTCAGATTGGTTCTGGGGAAATTACAATATCATCTGCAAAGAAACAGGAAAATATTTGTTGACGTTCAAACTTTTTGATGAGGAACAAAAATTTAATTTCGGCGATTTCAAAAATCGTGTCGATATGTTGATGGAAGTTCAAAATTCTTTGCTTATAATTTTAAATACTCCGGCGCATAACCCGACAGGTTTTGCATTGACTGAAGAAGATTGGGATAATGTTCTTGATGTCGTCAAATCATATGCGGCGAAAGGCAAAAAAATGTCAATACTCGTCGATATTGCTTATATTGATTTTGCCGGCGAAAAAAATGAAACGCGAAAATTCATGACGAAGTTCGGCGGACTTAATGAAAATATTTTAACTCTTTTTGCATTCAGTATGTCAAAAAGTTATACAATGTACGGTCAGAGAACCGGAGCATTGGTTGCAGTTTCATCGAGCAAAGAAGTCACCGAAGAATTTATCAATATCTGCAAATATTCCAACCGCGCGACTTGGTCAAATATAAATCGCGGTGCACAGGCTCTTTTGGTGAAGTTGAATCAAGATAAAAATGCTTTTGCCGATTACACGAAAGAAAATATTGAACTCTATGAAATGGTTCAAAATCGTGCAAATGTTTTTGCTCAAGAGGCTGAAAGCTGCGGCTTGAATTTCCTTCCGTACAAAGGCGGATTTTTCATTGCGGTTCCGTCGAAAGATCCGATCGCTGTCTGCAATAAACTTCACGATGATTTAATTTTTGCAGTTCCTCTTAAACTCGGAATAAGAATTGCGGCTTGCTCAGTCTCGCTTGCAAAGATTAAAGGAGTTGCAGAAAAATTAAAATCTGCACAGGATAAAATTGATGCGGAATTGAAATCGAAACGTAAAAACAAATAAAAAAATTTTTTCAAAATAAAAATAAAAATAAAAAATCACAATCTCGATTTTGACTGTGATTTATTTTTTTATTTAAAGATCTTCAGGCAGTTGAATGACAACCCGATTTTTTCCGTGACGTTTGCCGTAATATAATTTTTGATCCGCGTCGTCCATCATGCTTTGAATCGTAAAATTGCTTCGATACGGAGAAATTCCAATCGTCACCGTGATTGAAACATTGACTTCATCTCGATAATTAACATGATCTTTAGATATTTCAATTCTTATTCGTTCGGCAATTTCGACGGCTTTTTCTTCATCGGCATTTATCAATACAAGAATTTCTTCGCCTCCCCATCGAAATACGCTGTCTTTTTTTCCGACTTCTTTTGAAACGACTCCGGAAACAAATTTCAAAACTTCATCGCCGCAATCATGTCCGTAGGTGTCATTAACTTTTTTGAAATCATCAATGTCAATCATCATCAAACAAAAGGTAGTTCGTCTCGTTTTTGCATTTTGATAAGCCGCTTGAAGATAATTATCCATGCTCCGACGATTCAAAAGATGTGTCAATGTATCGTAATTGACATATTTTTCAAGTTCCTCAACTAAAAATTTTCCGCCGAAATAAGTCAACGCAAATAATGTTGAAGTAGTGAGAATGATACAAATGATTCGCAAAATTAAATCCGGCAGAAAATAATAATATTCAGGTATCATCATCAAATTTTCGCCGTTGATGTACCACGAAACAATAATTGAAATTACAATTCCGCCGGCAACGACAGTTATCATTTTCATATCAAAGAAAAATACCGCAAGAACGATAAAGAAAAATGCGTAAGCCCAAAATTCACGAGCAGGAACCATATAAGAAATAAAATTCCATTGAATCAGAATTATTGAAGAGATAAAAATTTTTCCGATTTTTAATTTGTCCTTGCGAAGAAGTCCGTCAGGTCCGATACAAGTCCGAAAAAGATAAATTGCAATCGAAAGATAAATTAGATTTGTAAAATCGAAAATAATAATTGCAGCAGTACTGACGACTTCATACCAGCCGATGATTTTAAAAATTGTAAAAGTAATTGCTGCCATCATTGCCGCCATAGGTGACATTAAAATAATAATTTTGTAAACTCTGTTCAAATAGGCATCCAATGCCGACATTTTTAATTCTTGATCTTTCATAAAAATATTAAACCGTTAAGAATAAATTTTATCACGCATCAAAAAGAAACCGATAAAGCCGTCAATTACAACGAGCAAAATTATATTTACATCGAAGAAAAGATTTGCAATGAAAGTCGCGATAATAATTATCGTCGGCAAAATCAATTTTTTAGCAAATTGTTTTCTCAAGAGATCGATTGCAACATTTAATAAAAGTGCCGTTGCTCCGCATTGCATACCTTTTAAAATTAATTTTACATGCTCGTTTGTCGCAATTAAATCGTAAAAAGTTGCAACGATTGTAATAATTATCAGCGGAGGCAGAACGGTTGCAAACATTCCGCAGACCGCACCAAAAAAACCTCCCATTTTATAACCGAGCATTATAGCTGTATTGACTGCCATAATTCCGGGAGTTGATTGAGCAATCGCTATCATGTCGAGAGTTTCTTGATCGTCAATCCAATGATATTCGTCAACAAATTTTGCTTTCAACAACGGAATTATTACATAACCGCCGCCGACCGTGAACATACTCACAATGAAAGTTGATTTGAACAATAACCAATAACTGAAATTTTTTTCTTCCATTTTTATCACACTCAAAAATTTTTAAAAGAAAATAAAAAATATTGCGCCGAAAAATACGGCAATACTGAAACCTTTGATTGCATTTTCGATTGAATGACTGTATTTTCCGAAAGGTGCAGAAATTATTGAACGCAGCAGATACAAAAGAAGTGAGACCGATAAAAATACAAGAGGTTTATCTTTGGCAATGACGCTGTAAATCAATGCGACTGCCGAAAGTACAATCCCGTATGTTTCGGTTCTGCGCGGAGGTTCTTTTATCGGAGCGGATTCTTCAATCAATTCTTCATCTTCAAATTTTTTTCTGTCTCTTATTTCGTGTCGAACATTCACTTTGACAGGTTCACGCAAATTTAATTTTCTTTTCGGTTTTTCATTATTTTCTTTTTCGATTGTGCCTGAAGATTTTTTAACAATATTTTTTGCTCTGAATGTTCCGTTGTCTTTAATCGGCGTTTCATCAAAAAAATCGTTCTCAGCCTCTGCATAAACCCGTTTTTCATAATCTTCATCAACTTTTTTGATTTCTGATTTCGTTTTAATTTCAGGCGGTTTTTCAATCGGCTTTTCTATTTTTTCAATTTTGGGAGGTTCAGAAATTTTCGGTTCAATATTTTTTTCAACAGGCTGTGATGATTTGACGGGTTCATTTTTTTCAACAGGTTGTGGTTGTGATGATTCGACAGGTTCAGAAATTTTTTCTTCCGATTTATCGGGTTCAGCAATCAAAAAATTATCCAAATCAATTTCATTCGGTTTGCCGAGTCCGTAACTGTCGGTATATTTTGCTTTGTAATTTTTTAAATCAAGCGATGCTATCCTGCTTTTTCTTTTTTTTCCTTCCGTTTCGTCCTTATCTGCCATAATATCAATCCTTTAACAAAATTTTTTTGCGTTTCTTATTATATCCGGCACCCACTGCTGAAGATAAGTTCCGGGACAAGCCGTCCGATTATAATATTTGTGTCCGACGATCGTTTCATCATTGGGAATTATTTCATAAAGTCCGCAAATTGCGCCGATTAATTTTTCAGCCGTTCGAAATTGTGCTTGAGTCGGTTTTGCAAGTTCAAAATTTCCGATAACACAAATTCCGACCGTATGTTCATTTTGATTGTAACAATGAGCTCCTACCGTTTCCAGCGGACGACCTCTTTCAATCGTTCCGTCCTTGCGAATTATATAATGATAGCCGATTCCTTTCCAGCCGTTATTTATATGCCAGCGATGAATTGCCGCCGAATTTACATTTCGATCCGTGTTGCCAACGTGATGAATTACAATTCCGTCAGTTCGACTGCGATAATTTAATTCTTTTGTAAATTGCAAATAGGTTTCGCGAATTGCCAGACCTTCCGCACCCAAAATTTCTTCTCCGATTACCGCTTCATCATTAACGTTAATTTCATTCGGAAATTTTATTCTCGTGTCATCAAAATGCAATCTCTTTCCGGATTTAAATTCGTTTAAAGTTGTTGCTTCGACTGCCGACGGAATCATTGAAAAAATTGCCGCACCTGCCGAAATTTTTATTAAACTTTTCAAAAAATCTCTTCGTGTCATTTCGTTTCTTTTCATTGAATACCTTGCCTTCTTATGTTATAATCTGTGTAATTTTATCATCATTAAAATATAAATTCAAGACTGCGAGATGATTTTATTTGTTGAGCGAATATTTAACATTGGCGGCGGTTTTAATATTGGCATTCATTGGTCACAACATGACGGTAGTTTACGCTGCGATTATAGTTTTAATTTTGAAAGTCGGATCGGATTTTTTGGGATTTACATCGGCATTGACTTATATGGGAGGACACGGTTTAAATCTTGGAATAATAATTTTGACTGCGGCCGTTCTCGTTCCGATTGCCGACGGTACAGTTACGATTCACGACATGATTGATTCATTTAAATCACAAATCGGAATCATTGCAATTACGGCAGGACTTTTGGCGGCGATGGCGGGAGGCGTGGGAGTTCCTCTAATGCAGTCAAATCCTCATGTAATTCCGGCTCTTCTCGTTGGAACTATGGCAGGAGTTTTTTTCTTCAACGGAATTGCAGTCGGTCCTTTGATTGCTGCAGGTTTTACTTATTTTGTCATGTCGATTATTTCTCATTTCAGTTAGGAGAAAATTTTTTTATGTTGATTTTACCTCAGATGAAAATAAATTTTTATGAAGAAAAAATTTTTTTTGATGAAATAATTTTAATCGGCGGCGGACGAGAACCGAATATAAAATGGTTCAATCAAATTAAAATGGATCGCGATATAATTTGTATTGACAGAGGAATAAATTTTTGTCGTGTGAATGATATTCTGCCTAAAATTTTGATTGGAGATTTTGATAGTGCCGAAAAAAAATCTTTTAAATGGGCAGTCGATAAAAAAATTAAAATAGAAAGTCATCCCGTAGACAAAGATTTTACGGATACTCAGCTTGCACTTGAAAAAATTTCCGATGATAAATTTGCAATCATTACGGGAGTATTCGGCGGACGTTCGGATCATCTTTTCAGTACGATTTTCACCTGTGCAAATGCAAAAATTAAAAATTGTCTGGCTGATGAATGTGAGATAATTTTATTTTTAAACGGCGGCGAAAATTTGAGCATAGAATTTTTAGAAAAACCGCTTGCATTGTCATTATTGCCGATGAGTGAAATTTGTCGAAATGTTTCTGTTGACGGAGTTCATTGGAATTTAAATTCTGCGACGTTGAAACAAAATTATCCTAATGCAATCAGCAATCGCGTTGAATCAAAATTTATAAATATTTCAATCGGGACGGGAAAATTGGCAATTTATTTTTGTTTTGACGAAAAATTTTTTTAAAAAATGTGTAATGAAATTAGATTTGTTACGTATATATAAGTGAAAATAAAAATTGGAGTGAATGAAAAATGACAAACGAAATAAAAAATAATAAATCTTTGAACGAACTTTCAGTTGATAAACTTGATGAAGTCGTCGGCGGAACTCGTAAACCGCGTCCCGATCCCGAAGAAAAAGATCCTAAAGAATATGAAAAATGGCTCAAGGAACAAAATAAGAAAAAAAAGAAATAAAAAAAGGCAGGCGATTGAACCTGCTTTTTTAATGTTTCAAAAAAATTTTAAAGATTAATTTTTTGCCATGCGTGCAACCAAAAGTTTTTCTTCTTCCATTAATGCCTGAACTTGTTTGCGTTTGTCTTCGGCATCTTTGATAGTCTGAGCTTTTTTATCTGAAAGCCATTTTGCATAAGAATCGGCACTTTCGATTGAGAGATCACAAATTTTTATTCGAAGATTTTGAAGAGCCTCCGCACCTTTCGGAACGCTGACATTGAAAAGTTCCTGCTTGCGAACTTCCCAATCTTTTTTTATCACATCAGTTACAAGAGTTTTTAAATCGTCGCGAGTATTATCTTTGCCGAGACTTCCTATTGAAAGAATACTGCCATATTTTTGTTCAGCCTCGCGAATGGTTTTGTCGTGACGTGAAATAATTGCAGCAGTATCTTCAAGATATTTGTTGAGTTGTTCACGGCGTGACTGATTAACCATATTTATGAAATTGCGAAAATTTTTTACGCCGACTACTTGCCAATCATTATTTTCATTTTTCGACAACAAAATTTCAAAAATAAATTCGCGTCCGACTTCTTGCTGATAAGCTCGAATTTCAGCGATTGCAAGATTATCATTTTCCTTGTCAATGTTCACGCTGTCAACTTGTCGAAATTCGGTTTTGCTCAAGCCTGATTGATCCAAAATTTCAGACGCGGCAAGAATATTTTGATTTGAAGGCGAATTTTTTTCAGTCGATTGTTCTTCAAAAGTTCCGTTTTCAACATAATTTTCAATCGCGGCTTTCATTGAAGAAGTCATCGGCACTCTCATAATCTGTGCAAAATTTGAAATTGAATCTTTAATTTCATTCGGCATGGTTTTATCAAAATCAATCATTCCTTCAACAAAACTTTCATAAGAAGAATCAAGCAAAGAGTCAACATCAACGACGGTATTAAATTTTGTTTTGTCATGTTTTTCAAGCGACTCTTCAATCATTTTGACGGCGTAATCGGGAGAATTGGCACGTGAATTGAAATTGAAAACGAAGCAAAAAATAATCAGAATCAATGCAACTATACCTGTAATGATTCCATACTTAGTTCGATCCGACATTAGTCTCACCTCATTAAAATTTATTTTGCTAATTGTATCAAAAATTTTGAAAAAACTCTACCGATTTAAACGAGATAGAAAAAATTTTTTTCTTGTCAAATAAATTTATATGTGCTATTATCTTTGAGAATGTAAGCGAAAGTTTGCATTTGAAGAAAATTTTTTTAATGGAAAATGGGAGGCATTTTAATAATGAAAAAGAAATTTGTTACGGCAATGACGACTGCTTTAGTCGTCGGAGCAGCGTCAACGACATTCGCGGCGGCAAATCCGTTCAGCGATGTTCCTGCAGGTCACTGGGCTTATGATGCAGTAACGCAGCTTGCGGCTGATGGAATAATTGAAGGTTACGGTGACGGAACATATCTCGGAAATAAAAATATCACTCGTTACGAAATGGCTCAAATGGTTGCAAAGGCAATGGCGAAAAATCCGAGCGGCGCAGATAAAGCAGCTCTTGAT
>CAJOPN010000080.1 GCA_905236285.1 uncultured Selenomonadaceae bacterium
AGAACTCTTTTGACGATGCTCGGAATTATAATCGGAGTTGCGGCGGTAATTGCAATGGTCAGCGTCGGAATGGGAGTCAAAAAAAATGTTGTCGATTCAATTTCTCGTCTCGGTTCAAATCTTTTAATGGTTATGCCCGGAAGTTCAAATCGCGGAGGTCCTCGCGGAGCAGCCGGTTCAGTCATAACTCTTACTTACGACGATGCTAAAGCAATCAAAGAAAAAATTAAAGATGTCGCTTATGTTTCGCCGACTGTTCAAAATTCTTATCAAGTCGTTTACGGTCACGAAAATTGGAATACAACTGTAACCGGAGTAATTCCCGAATATGTCAACATTCAATCATTGACGATGAAATCGGGATTATTTTTCACCGAACATGATGTTGAAGTAAGAAGCCGCGTTGCAGTTATCGGCACAACTGTTGCGACGAATTTATTTGACGAAGTTAATCCCGTCGGAAAAAAAATTCGTATCGGCAATGCTCCTTATACGATTATCGGATTAATTGCATCGAAAGGTCAATCAAGCGTCGGACAGGATCAAGATGACGTTGTTTTGATTCCTCTGACTACTGCACAGGAAAGATTGATCGGTATAACTTACGTCCGCAGTATCAATGTTCAAGTTGCCGACTCCGACAAAATGGATCAAGTTCAAACGCAAATTGAAAATCTTTTGAGACAGAGGCACAGAATAAAAAAAGATGCCGAAGATGATTTTAACGTAAGAAATTTAACGTCGTTAATGGAAACGATGAGTGAGACAACAACGATGATAACTCTGTTACTCGGAAGTGTTGCCGGAATTTCTTTAATTGTCGGCGGAATCGGGATTATGAATATAATGATGGTTTCCGTTACCGAACGAACGAGAGAAATAGGAATAAGAAAAGCAATCGGAGCGACTTACAGCAATGTTATGCTGCAGTTTTTGATTGAATCGACAATGATTAGTGTAATCGGCGGTATAATCGGAATTTTTTTAGGCATCGGACTGGCTCAGGCAATTTCTAAATTTGGAAATTTCACGACAGTTATCAGCGCGGCAAGTATCGTTGTCAGTTTCGGATTTTCTTTATTCGTCGGAATTGTTTTCGGAATGTTGCCGGCAAGAAAAGCTGCGCGACTTGATCCGATTGATGCTCTCCGTTACGAATGAAATTGCTCCAGTCGGACAAATTTCTATAATCGAATCCCAATCTTCATTTTGATTCGTATCCAAAAAAATTTTTCCTTCCGAAAATTTCACACCGTTAAATTCCGATTCAGCAACACAATTTTTACAGCGAATACACTTTTTTCCATCAAAAATAATTTTTTGCAAAATATAAATCACCTCAATTAAATTATATTTGTAACTTCTGAAATTCCTGTGATATAATTTTTCGTGAGGTGATTTTTTTGATTCATTTAAAAGACGTAACAAAAATTTATCCGAGCAAAGTCGTTGCGCTCGAACATGTCAACGTCGATATAAGCAAAGGCGAATTTGTATTTCTTGTCGGACAGAGCGGAGCAGGAAAATCAACATTTATAAAATTACTTTTGCGTGAAGAATTACCGACTTCGGGAGAAATAAAAGTCAATGGAAAAGACGTTGTTAAAATGAAATCAAATGAAGTTCCGTATCTTCGCCGCGAACTCGGAGTAATTTTTCAAGATTACAGACTTCTTCCCGATAAAACAATTTTTGAAAATGTGGCGTTTGCAATGCAGGTCATTGAGGCTCCGCGAAAAATTATGCAGCGTAGTGTAAATTCTGTTTTGGATATAGTCGGACTTCGCGAAAAATATAAAAATTTTCCTGACGAATTAAGCGGCGGCGAACAACAGAGAGTAGCAATCGCGAGAGCAATCGTAAATGATCCTGCAATTGTAATTGCCGATGAACCGACAGGAAACCTTGATCCCGAAACGAGCTGGGACATCATGGACATTTTTCAACGAATCAACGCAGTCGGCACAACAATTATAATGGCGACGCATGATAAAGCAATAGTTGACGGAATGAAACGAAGAGTAATTGAAATTGACGGCGGACACATTACAAGAGATGAGGCACGCGGAAAATATTAATCGACTATCAGCCACGTTTTATTTTCATCATCATTGTTGACTGTTGCAATCGTCGAAATATTTTCAGGCTTATAATCTTCAAAAATAAATTCAAATGCCTCTTCCGCAGAAGCAATTTCGTGAATTTCCAAGCCTAAGTGTTCTTTCGGTATGTCCTTTGAATTTTCTTTTGGAATTAAAAGCGTTTTAATACCTGCCTGTTTTGCGCCGTATGCTTTTTCAAAAACTCCTCCGACAGGTCGAACTCGTCCTTGAAGAGAAATTTCGCCGGTGACTGCAACATTTTGTTTAATTTTCCAATTTGTAACTGCGCTGACGATTGCCGCCAAAATTGCAGTTCCCGCTGACGGTCCGTCAATATTTCCTCCGCCTATTACATTTATATGAACGTCGTAATCGTGAATATCTTTGCCTGTCACTTTTCGCAGAACCGATGCAGCATTGAAAACGGAATCTTTCGCCATACTTCCGGCAGTCTCGTTAAATCGAATAGTTCCTTTTCCTTTTTCATGCGCTTTAAATGCAACCGCCTCAATTTCAATCACACTTCCCAAAAATCCGTTGACTCCCAAGCCGAAAATATGACCGACAACTGATTCATCACTTGCTTTCTTGGTGACGAATTGAAATAATCTGCTTACTTGTGCAACTTCATAAATATTTTGTTTCGTAATTTTAATTTTTTTGTCGAGAGAAATTTTTTCATCTGAATTAAAATTATTCAATGCAAGACTGTAAGCGTCGGCAAGAATATTTATTGCCTTTCGTCCTTCAATCGTATATTCGCTGATTGTCTCCGCTATTCCGTCATCAAGTTCGACATTTAATTTTTTCGCGGCATTTTGTATAATTTCAACGATATGTTTCGGAGTGAGAGGTTCAAAATAAATTTCTGCACATCTTGAACGCAATGCTGGATTTATATGACTTGCGTCCCTCGTCGTCGCTCCTATCAATACAAAATCAGCAGGTGCTCCCTTTTCAAACAACATTTTTATATACGGCGGCACTTTTTCATTTGTCGGATCGTAATATGACGATTCAAAAAATGCTCGTTTGTCTTCCAAAACTTTTAATAATTTATTTTGCAGCATTAAATCCATTTCGCCGATTTCATCAATAAATAAAATTCCGCCGTGAGCATCGGTCACAAGTCCCGGTTTCGGTTCGGGAACTCCAATTTCAGCCAAATTTCTCTGCGCACCTTGATAAATCGGATCGTGAACACTTCCCAAAAGCGGATTTGTGACATCACGCGGATCCCATCTTAAAGTTGTGCCGTCCGTCTCAATGAACGGTGCATTTTTTTTGAACGGAGAAATTTCATTTCCGCGTACAGATTCAAGAACCAATCTTGCAGCAGTCGTTTTGCCGACACCGGGAGGACCATATAAAATTAAATGCTGAGGATAAGGCGAGGCCAATTTTGCACGAAGAGATTTAACGGCTCTTTCTTGACCGACTATTTCATCAAGTGCCTTCGGTCTCAATAATTCCATTACCGATTGAGTCAATTTTATTTTTTCAAGTTCTTCCAATTCTTCACGTTTTTTAATGTCGTGCGGCGATTCTATTTCTGCTTTTTCGTCTCTCAACACCTGCATTTTTATATCTTTCAAATATTCTTGATGATCTTTTTCAAGTTTTTCGTTTATTTTTCTATCAATCTTGTCTTCAACATTTCGCCGTGCCATGATGTCTGCGATTCTTTCAGATAAACTGATTAACTCTGCAGGTATTTCAGATTCTTTCGGTGCAGGTCCGAGCGTAGGATTTTCATCTAAAATTCTGCGAAGTCCCAAGACTCTCTCTCCCGGATTTTGCGATCTCATATATCTTAGAGCATCCATTTTTCCGGCTTGAATAACCAATCTGTCGGAACCCATTAATTCGACCAACACCGAATACAATGCCGAAATTTCTCTGTCCAAATCTGTTTCAGCTCTTATCGGTTGTTCCTGCCAGCTGTTTTGTTGTGATTTTTTTTTGCGAAATATATTTAAAAATTTATTCCAAAGGCTCATAATTTGCTCCTTCAACTAAAAATTTTTTTAAAAATAAATTTTTGAAATTATATCACATCGGCACATAAAAAAAAATATTTCTCATCAAATCATTGATAAGAAATTTTAAATTTGACTTTTTTATATTTTTTGATTTTATTGACAAATTCTGTTAAAAATCGCTTTTAAAACATTTTCTGTGACTTTACGATCATAATTATTTAAAGTCTCTGCAAATTTATGCAATAGATTCAAATCATTAACTATGCTGTTCAAACAATTGAATGCCAATTCCGTTTGCTGCTTTATAATCCATGCATCAACATAATCTTTATTGACTCCGTACTTTAGTGCTGATTGTGCCGATAAATTATAATATTTTTCCGTTTCAACAAAATGTTCAACGGGATTTTTAAAATGTCCTTCGTATCCGCTTTTGCCTTTTTTATAATCGGAATCCATGACGTAATCCTTATTTATAAAAATATCGCCTTTCATCGCCAATCTTAAAAGCATAAGACTGTCACTATTGTGAACTTCTTTATTCTCATTTGAAAAAAAGTAATTAAAAACGTCGTCATATCTGAATACTGATGAAGCCCAAAACATTTGCATCGGCCAAGAAGCCCAAAGGTTAATACCCGGAAATATTCCATCTTTGTCACCGATTGGAATTCTGTTTAATAAACGTCCTGTGCTGAATACGACGTTTGAATTTTGATCCATTACAGAAACTGACTTCGATAAAAAATTATTATCCAAATAAATTGTATCATCTTGAAGAATAACAACGTATTTTGCGTTTAAATCATAATTTTTTGC